>JAKADE010000099.1 GCA_021820785.1 Pseudomonadota bacterium | reverse complement strand
TCCCGCTGGATGCGTCTGTAGATCTCCTCGCGGTGGACCGAGACGTCTTTCGGCGCCTGGATCCCGATCCGCACCTGGTTCCCCTTGACGCCGAGGACGGTCACCGAGACCTCGTCTCCGATCATCAGCGTCTCGCCTACTCTTCGGGTCAATATGAGCATGGCTCGACCTCCTCACGGCTGAGGGTACACCCTTTGGCCGCGCCGGGAATCCGTGCATTCCGACGTATCAACCCGTGAGGCGCCCCTCCACCCACTCCCCCACGGCTGCGAGCGCAGCCTCGAGCTCAGCCGGATTAGTGCCGCCGGCCTGGGCGAAATCCGCCCGTCCACCGCCGCGGCCGCCGATGCGGGCCGCGACCGTCCCGACCAGCTCCCCGGCTTTGATGCGCGCCGTCTGGTCCGCGGTGACGCCGGCCACCAGCACGACCTTGTCCGGTGCCTGCACCGAGGCGAGCACGATGACCGCGGATTTCAGCCGCTCCTTCAGCCCGTCCACGGCACTGCGCAGCGCCGCCGCATCAGCGTCGGCCACCTGCGTGGCCAGCACTTTGACGCCCCGGATCTCGCGTGCGCCCGCCGCCAGGTCGACCCCCTGGCCGGACGCCAGCCGGTCCTTCAGGGCGCGGACTTCCCGCTCCATCTGCTTCACTCGCTCGAGCGCCTCGCGCACCTTGTCGGTCACGTCCTCGCGTGACCCGCGCACGAGATGCGCCAGCTCCTTCAGCAGCGACTCGTTCTGCTCGACGAACTCGACGGCCCCTTCCCCGGTGACCGCCTCGATGCGCCGGACGCCGGAGGCCACACCGCTCTCACTGACGATCTTGAACAGTCCGATGTCCCCGGCGCGCTCGACATGAGTGCCGCCGCACAGCTCCATTGAGAAGTCCCCGACCCGCAGCACGCGCACGTCGCGGTCGTACTTCTCGCCAAAGAGCGCCATCGCGCCCTCGGCGACGGCTTGCTCGTAGTCCATCAGCCGCGTCTCGGCCGGGGCATTGGCGCGGATCTGTGCATTGACCCGCCGCTCGATCGCCACCAGTTCTTCGCTGCTGACCGCTTCCGGATGCGAAAAATCGAAGCGCAGCCGGTCCGGCGCGACCAGCGAGCCCTTCTGCTGGACGTGAGATCCGAGCAGCTCCCGCAACGCCGCATGCAGCAGATGCGTAGCCGTGTGATTGCGCGCCGTGGCGCGCCGGCGCTCAGCGTCGACCGTCGCGCGCAGCGTATCCCCCACCCGAATCCGCCCTTCGGCCACGCGCCCGATATGCGCATGCGCGGCTCCGCGCTTGCGGGTGTCCTTCACGTCGAAACGGACCCCGGCGCCCGCCAGGACCCCGGTATCGCCGACCTGTCCGCCCGATTCGGCGTAGAAGGGCGTGCGCTCGAGCACGACTTCGGCCTGTTCTCCGGCGCCGATCTCCTCGACCTGCGCCCCGTCGCGCAGCAGCGCCACGACCCGGCCGTCGGCCTGGGTCTGCGCATAGCCCTCGAACGCCGTGCGCGCGTCGATTGCCGCGGCGCCCCGCAGATCGACGCCGAACTTGCTCGCCTCCTGCGACCGGCGTCGCTGAGTCTCCATGGCCGCATCGAACCCGGCCTGATCGATGCCGAGGCCGCGCTCACGCGCGATGTCCGCGGTGAGGTCGGCGGGGAAGCCATAGGTGTCGTAGAGCTTGAAGACCACTTCACCGGGAATCACGGCGCCGGCGGCGCCCGCCGGACCGAGATCCGCAATCGCCCCCTCGAGCAACGCCATTCCCTTGGCGAGCGTCTCGGCGAAACGCTCTTCCTCCTGGCGCAGCACCCGTTCGGCCTGGGCGCGGCCCCGCGTCAGCTCCGGATAGGCGCCGCTCATTTCACGCTCGAGCACGGCGACCAGCTTGTAGAAGAAAGGCTCTGAGATCCCGAGCTTGTAGCCGTGACGCACGGCCCGGCGGATGATGCGGCGCAGCACGTAGCCGCGGCCCTCGTTCGAGGGCAGCACGCCGTCGAGTACGAGGAAGGTGCAGGCACGGATGTGATCGGCGATCACCCGCAGCGAGCTCGAGGTCAGATCGGAGGACCCGGCCAGCTCGGCCGCCGCCGCGATCAGGGCGCGGAACAGATCGATGTCGTAGTTCGAGTGCACGCCCTGCAGCACCGCTGAGATGCGCTCGAGCCCCATGCCGGTGTCCACCGAGGGTTTCGGCAGCGCCGAGAGCGTGCCGTCGGCGGCGCGCTCGAACTGCATGAACACCAGGTTCCAGATCTCCACGTACCGGTCCCCGTCCTCGTCGGGGGATCCGGGCGGACCGCCGGGCACCTCGGCGCCGTGGTCATAGAAGATCTCGCTGCACGGGCCGCACGGGCCGGTGTCACCCATCGCCCAGAAGTTCGACTTCTCCCCGAGGCGCGAGAAGCGCTCGGCGGACACACCGATCTCCTTCAGCCAGATGTCCGCGGCCTCATCATCGTCGCGGTACACGGTCACCCACAGGCGCTTGGGATCGAGCTTCAGCGTCTCGGTGAGGAATGACCAGGCAAACCCGATGGCCTCGCGCTTGAAGTAGTCCCCGAAGGAGAAATTCCCCAGCATCTCGAAGAACGTGTGGTGCCGGGCCGTGTACCCGACGTTCTCCAGGTCATTGTGCTTGCCGCCGGCGCGCACGCAGCGCTGGCTGCTCGCGGCGCGTACGTACTCGCGCTTCTCCTTGCCGAGAAACACGTCCTTGAACTGCACCATGCCGGCATTGGTGAACAGCAGCGTCGGATCGTTGCCCGGTACGAGCGGGCTCGAGGGCACGACGGTATGGCCGCGGTCGCGGAAGAATTCGAGGAAGGCGCGGCGCACATCGGCGGCGCCCAGTGAGGGGGGTCGGGTCAAGTTCGTCAGTCCAGTTCGAGCTCGGCGCCAGTGGCCGCCCGGATATCATCCGATGAAAAGCCCCGGTACTGCAAAAATCGCGCTTGCCGGGCCCGCTCGTTCCAGTCGGCGGGCGCCGCAGCCCCGAACCGGCGGCGGCGCACGTCCCGGGCGAGCGCCCGCCAGTCCGGTCCGGACTCGAGTGCCGGGCCGATGAGCTCCGCCGGGGCACCGTGCGCCTTCAGATCGAGCGCGATGCGCAGCGGCCCCTGGCCGCGCCCGGCCCGGTACGCCACGAAGCGCTCGACCGTGCGCGCATCATCGAGCAGGCGCTCGCCGGCGAGCGCCTCGAGGGCTTCGCTCGCCGCGTGCGCCTCGAACCCGCGTTCGAGCAGCTTGCGATGCAGTTCCGCGCTGAAGTAATCGCGGCGCGCCAGCCACCCGAGCGCCGCGGCCCGGGCACTGCTGGCGTCGCCGGCGGCCTCAGGCGCTGGCCGCTTCGCCACCGGTGCTGCGCGGCGGGCGGACCGGCAGCAGCCGGGCGCGCACTTCGGCCTCGATCTCCCGGGCGATCTCCGGGTTGTTCTGCAGGAAGGTGCGGGCATTGTCCTTGCCCTGGCCGATCCGGTTGCCCTTGTAGGAATACCAGGCGCCGGACTTCTCGATGATCTCCTGGGCGCTGGCCAGATCGATGATCTCGCCCTCGCGCGAGATCCCGAGGCCGTACATGATCTCGAATTCGGCCTCGCGGAACGGCGGGGCGACCTTGTTCTTGACCACCTTGACCCGGGTCATGTTGCCGACCACTTCCTCGCCGTTCTTGATCGCGCCGATGCGGCGGATGTCGAGCCGCACCGAGGAGTAGAACTTCAGCGCGTTGCCGCCGGTGGTGGTCTCGGGGCTGCCGAACATCACGCCGATCTTCATGCGGATCTGGTTGATGAAGATCACGATGGTGTTGGAGCGCTTGATGTTGCCGGTCAGCTTGCGCAGCGCCTGGGACATCAGGCGGGCCTGCAGACCGACCTGCATCTCGCCCATTTCGCCTTCGATTTCGGCCTTCGGCGTCAGGGCGGCCACGGAGTCGACCACCACGATGTCGACTGCATTGGAGCGCACCAGCATGTCGGTGATTTCGAGCGCCTGCTCGCCGGTGTCCGGCTGCGAGACGAGCAGGTCGGCGATATTCACCCCGAGCTTCTCGGCGTAGGCCGGGTCGAGGGCGTGTTCGGCATCGACGAATGCCGCCGTGCCGCCGTTGCGCTGCACTTCGGCGATCACCTGCAGCGTGAGAGTGGTTTTGCCCGAGGATTCCGGTCCGTAGATTTCCACCACGCGTCCGCGCGGCAGGCCGCCGACACCGAGCGCGATATCCAGCCCCAGCGAGCCGGTCGACACGGCTTCGACATCGTAAGCGGCAGCGGCGTCGCCAAGACGCATGACCGAGCCCTTGCCGAACTGTTTCTCGATCTGGCCCAAAGCGGCGGCGAGCGCCTTCTTGCGATTCTCTTCCATCTGGGTGTCCCGGGTGTTTTGATAACGGAGCGGTGCGCGAATTATCCCACAAAGATGCCGTGCTCAGCACCCCGGTTGCGTGCGCAAGATGTTATTTTCGCGCCGACGCGCCGCTGCCCAGTGGGTACGTTTCGACAACACTGTATACGGCGCCGCTCGGCAGGGTGCGGCTCTCGATCAGCGCGAAGCGCTCGAACCGCCAGTGCACCACCGGCACGCGGCGCGGCTCACTTGGCCGCGTCACTTTGCGTGCCACAGTGACATGCGCTCGGAAGGGTTTGACATCCGGAGCAAATCCCGCCGCGATCAGTACGTCGCCCAGCGCCCGCGCCAGCCGTCCGAGCGCCGCCGGCGGCTCGATCGGCAGGACGCACAGCACCTGCGGTGCCCGCCAGTCGACGAGCCGTCCGAGCGACAAATCGAGGCCCGCCGCCGGCACGTCCGCGGTACGGGCCGCGGCCGACGCGACCTCGGCGAGTTCCGCGACCCTGGCGGCCGGCACGGCGCCGAGGAAGGCCAGGGTCAGATGCCAGTGCTCGAGCGGTACGGGTCGGCCGCCGCAGCCGCGCGCCGCAGCGTGTACCGCCCGCGCCAGCCGCTCGCGCATGGCCCCATCGGGCCAGAGCGCGAAGAACAGTCGCCGCGAGCGGGGCGAGGGCGCCGGCTCGGCCGGCCGGACCGGGCCGCGGTCCGTCCCGGCGATCACGGCACGGCGCCCCCGAGCACCTCGAGCACCTGCTGCAGCGCGTGCGCCACGGTGCGGCGGCGCACCGCCTCGCGATCGCCCGCGAAATGCTGTACGCCACTCCGCGGTTCCTGCCGGAACCGTGCCGCGACCGCGAACCACACCGTGCCGACCGGCTTGGCCGGGCTGCCGCCGTCGGGACCCGCAATGCCGCTCACCGCCACGGCGAGCCCGGCACCGGAGACCCGCAGCGCGCCCCGAGCCATCTCCCGGACCACCGCCTCGCTCACCGCGCCGTGGGTCTCGAGGGTCGCGGCCGCGACGCCCAGGTCGCGCATCTTGGCCGCATCCGAATAGGTCACGTAGCCGCACTCGACCCAGCGCGAGCTGCCCGGCACGTCCGTGAGCGCCTTGGCGATCCATCCGGCCGTGCAGGATTCGGCCGTGACGATGCGAACGCCCGCGGCCCGCAGGGCCCGCCCGGCCTGCTCGGCGAGGGCATACAGCTCACGGTCGGTGACGACGGGGGTGCTCATGGACGCAGTGTACGCCGGCGGCTGCGCCGCCCAGTCCCCCAACGGGCCCTTGCGCACCGCCCGCCATGCGCTAGTCTTGGGCCGACGGAGCCGCGCCACACGGGATCGGGCGCGCAGGCGCCGCAGAAAATCAAGAACACAGGGATCCCGGGAAGGGGGAGCCGCATGCGCGCGCGACTCAGCGGATGGACGACCGTTCTCATCCTGCTCGGCGCCTCGAGCGCCTGGGCAGGCAATTGCCGGCTGCTGCAGCTCGGCACCCTGCCGGTCACTCTGCAGGGCCTGCGTCCGACCGTACGGGTCGGCATCAACGGACGGCGAGCGACGTTCCTGCTCGACAGCGGCGCGTTCTACAGCACGATCTCCGCGGACACTGCCGCACGCTACCGACTGGCGCTGCACGCCATACCCGGGGACGAGGTCTACCTCACCGGTGCCGGCGGAGGCATGACCCGGCCTCGGCTCACCACCGTGAAGACCTTCTCCTACCTCAGTGCGCCCCTGCACCACGTGCAGTTTCTGGTCACCCCGCAGAATTTCTGGGGCCGTCTCGCCGGCTCCCTCGGCCAGAATCTGCTGCGCGTCTCTGACGTCGAGTACGACCTCGCCGACGGGGTCGTGCGCTTCATCAGACCGGTCGGCTGCGCCGGCCAGCCGCTCGCCTATTGGGCCGAGAAGACACCGTATTCGGTCGTGAAGCTGCGCTACCTGGGCGTAGCGCACTCGCAGCTGCTGGCGCACGCCGCAGTGAACGGCAAGCGCATCACGGTGCTCCTGGACACCGGCTCGCCGCGCTCGATCCTCTCACTGCAGGCCGCGCGGCGCGCCGGCATCACCCGCCACAGCCCCGGCGTGAAGCCGCTCGAGACCTCGCTCGGCCTCGGCGGACTGCACTTTCAGGTCTGGTCCGCTCCGGTGGCCGAGTTCCAGATCGGCGGGGAGCGGATCGAGCACACCCACCTGCTGATCGGCAACATCGATCCGCGCGGACCCGCCGGACAGATCCGCAGCAACCGCCACGTCGACATGCTGCTCGGGGCGGACTTCTTCCTCTCCCAGCGCCTCTACGTCGCCTACAGCCAACACCGGATCTACTTCACGTACAACGGCGGGCCGCTGTTCAACCTGAATCTGCCGCAGTACGGCCGGGCCGCCGCACAGTCGGTCGCCGCGGCGGCCCGCCCGCTCGGCGCCGCGGACCTGATGCGCCGCGGCATGGCCCTGGCGGCCCTGCGTGAATTCCACCGCGCGATCGCCGATCTGTCGCGCGCCTGTACGCTGGCGCCGCACGATGCCCGCGACCGCTACGAACGCGGTGAGGTGTACCTCGCGCAGCAGCGCTATCGGGCGGCGCTGGCGGACTTTGACGCCGCCCTGCACCTTGCGCCAGGTGACGTGGCGGCGCACCTGGCACGCGCTGAACTGCGCCTCGGGCAGCCCGACGCGGCCGCGCACCGGGCGCAGATCGACGCGGATCTGGCCGCGGTCGCACGCCAGGCCGCGCACGATGCAGCCCTGCAGCTCGAGCTCGGCATCCTGTACGGCGAGGCCGGCCGCTACCGCGCCGGCCTCGCCCAGATCAACCGCTGGCTCGCCACACACCGGCCCCGCAGCGAGCAGGCCACGGGCCTCAATGCCCGCTGCTGGCTGCGCGCGCTGTCGGATCGGGCGCTGCACCGGGCACTCGCAGACTGCAACGAAGCGCTCAACCTCAGCGCCGAGGACACGACCGGCGACGGCCCTGAGCTGCCGTACCTGAGGCCAACACTGCCGGGGAGTGACCCTGCGGTCCGCGACAGTCGCGCGCTGGTGTACCTGAGGCTCGGCCGCAACCATCGGGCCATCCGCGACTACGACGCGGTGCTCGCAAGTACACCGGACACGCCAACGTCGCTCTACGGCCGGGGGCTTGCGGAGCTGCGCCTCGGGGAGCGGCGGCGCGGCGCGGCGGACCTGGCCGCCGCGAAACATCACTACGCCCGCATCGGCGCGGTGTTCCGGCACTTTGGACTCGTGCCCGCCTCGCCGGCGGGGACGCTGAAAAAAACGACCATTGGAGGGCACACGTCATGACGTCCCTACGCCCCTGCGCGCTTCTGGCGCTGCTGATCACGTTCTGCACGACGGGCATCGCCTCGGCCGCCGGCTGCCGGATCGAGCGGTATCCCAAAATGCCGGTGACCCTGAAGGACATGCAGGCGCTGATCCACGTGCGGATCAACGGCGCACCGGCACTGCTCGCCGTCGACTCGGGCGCCTTCTTCAGCACGCTCTCCCCGGAGGGTGCCCGACGCTATCACCTGACGCACCTGTTCGCGCCGCCGGGCCTGTTCTTAGGCGGCGTCGGCGGAGACACCCAACCGCAGCTGGTGAGCGCCCGCACCTTCACACTCGTGCACCAGACCCTCCACCACGTCGAGTTCCTGGTGGCCGGCAATGATTATTTCTCCCATGCCTCCGGTGTCCTGGGCGACAACTTCCTGCGCGTGGCGGACCTCGATGTGAATCTCGGCAAGGGGTACATGCGCTTCGTGCGCACGGCGCACTGCGGCAACCTGCCGCTCGCCTACTGGGCCGGACGACGGCCCGTCGGGATGGTGCGCTTCAATCCGCCGGCCGGCGGCGCGCCTCGGTTCCTGGCCACGGCGCAACTGGACGGTCATCGGGTTCACGTGCTGTTCGATACCGGTGCGGGACGCTCGACGCTCTCGCTCGCCACGGCCGAGCGGCTGCACCTCGGCCACGGCGACCCCGGTGTGCAGCCGGCGGGCCGCGCGATGGGCTTTTCCCACCGCATGGTCAGGACCTGGATCGCTCCGGTCGCACGGCTGCAGATCGGCGGCGAGACGATCGAGCACACGCACATCGCGGTCATTCCGATGACGACCCTC
>JAKADE010000098.1:880-8574 GCA_021820785.1 Pseudomonadota bacterium | reverse complement strand
CGAGCTGGTGCCCGCCGGCGAGACCCCCGCGAGCCATCTGCGCCGGCTCACCGAGGCCGGGGCGCAGCGGCGCTGGCCTGAGGGCATTCCGCCGGCCGAGCGCGCCGCCCTCGAGCACGAACTGGCGCTGATCGGGGAGCTCGGCTACGAGCCGTACTTTCTCACCGTGCACGATCTCGTCGATTTCGCGCGCCGCCGCGGCATCCTCTGTCAGGGGCGTGGCTCGGCGGCCAACTCGCGGGTGTGCTACTGCCTCGGAGTGACCGCGGTCGATCCGGGGCGCGGGGCAGGGCTGCTGTTCGAGCGGTTCATCTCCCGGGAGCGCAACGAGCCGCCGGACATCGACATCGACTTCGAGCACGAGCGACGCGAGGAGGTGATCCAGTACGTCTACGCCAAGTACGGTCGCGAGCGCGCCGCGCTCGCCGCCACGGTGATCCTGTACCGCTCGCGCAGCGCGCTGCGCGATCTGGGCCGGGTGTTCGGGCTCGAACCGCAGGCCTGTGCCCGGCTCGCCCGGGTGATGCAGTGGTGGGACGGAAGCGAGGCGCTCGCCGAGCGGTTGCGCGCCGCGGGGTTCGATCCGGCGAGCCCGCCGCTGACGCAGCTGGTGCCGCTCGCGCGCGAGCTGCTCGCCTTTCCCGGCTTCCCGCGCCACCTCTCGCAGCACGTCGGCGGGCTGGTGATCAGCGCCGGGCGGCTCGATGAGCTGGTGCCGATCGAGAACGCGGCCATGCCCGAGCGCACCGTGGTGCAGTGGGACAAAGACGACCTCGATGCGCTCGGTCTGCTGAAGGTCGATGTGCTCGCCCTCGGCATGCTCACCGCGCTGCGCAAGGCGATCGACCTGGTCAACGGTCTGCGTGGCACGCGCCACGCACTCGGGTCACTGCCGGCGGAGGATCCGCTCGTGTACGAGATGATCTCGCGCGCCGACACGGTCGGGGTGTTTCAGATCGAGTCGCGCGCGCAGATGGCGATGCTGCCGCGGCTGAAACCGCGCTCGTACTACGACCTGGTCATCGAGGTGGCGATCGTGCGCCCCGGGCCCATCCAGGGCGACATGGTCCATCCCTACCTCAGGCGCCGTCAGGGACACGAGCCGATCGAGTATCCGAGCCGCGACGTCGAGTCGGTGTTGCGGCGCACCCTCGGGGTCCCGATCTTCCAGGAACAGGTGATGCAACTGGCGATGGTGGCGGCGGGCTTCACGCCAGGGCAGGCCGATCAGCTGCGCCGCGCCATGGGCGCCTGGAAGCGCAGCGGCGGCATCGGGCATTTCCGCGACATGCTCTTGGGCGGCATGGCCGCACGCGGCTATTCGAGCGAGTTCGCCGAGCGGGTCTACCGGCAGATGATGGGGTTTGGCGATTACGGCTTTCCGGAGTCGCACGCCGCGAGCTTCGCGCTGCTGGTGTATGACTCGGCCTGGCTGAAGTGCCACGAGCCTGCGGCGTTCACCGCCGCGCTGCTGAACAGCCAGCCGATGGGCTTCTACGCCCCGGCGCAGCTGGTGCGCGATGCACGCGCGCATGGCGTGCAGGTGCGCGCCGTGGACGCCGAGGCGAGCGAGTGGGACTGCACCCTGGAGCACAGCGGGGCGTCGCAGCCGGCGCTGCGGCTCGGCCTGCGACTGGTCAAGGGACTGACGCGCGCTGGCGCGGCACGGCTCATCGACGCCCGGGCCGCGGGCCCGTTCGCCGGGCTGCACGACCTGGCCCGGCGGGCCGAACTGCAGCGCACCGACCTCGAGGCGCTGGCGGCGGCCGGCGCGCTGGCGGGCTTGAGCGGCAACCGTCATCTGGCCTTCTGGGACGTCGCGGGCGTGGAGCGTCCGCTGCCGCTCGAGACGGCGAACACGCCGGTAGCCGCCGGTGACGCACCCGTTCCGGCGGCCGATGCGGTTCGACCGCTCATCGCCGCGCCGAGTGAAGGAGAGAACATCGTGGCCGACTACGCATCCGTGGGCCTGACCCTCGGCCGGCATCCGCTGGCGCTGCTGCGCGAGACACTGCGCCGCGACGGGGTGCACAGCGCCGAGGAGGTCTGTGCACGGCCGGATGGGAGTGCCGTTCGCGCCGCCGGCATCGTATTGATGCGTCAACGGCCCGCGGCCGCCGGCGGCGTCACGTTCATCACGCTCGAGGATGAAAGCGGGCAGGTCAACGTCATCGTCTGGGAGCGTATCGCGCAGGCGCATCGCGAGGCGCTGCTCGGGGCGCGACTGCTCGAAGTGCACGGGCGGCTGCAGCACGCCGAGGGCGTCACGCACCTGGTCGCCCGGCGGCTCCTCGATCGCACGCGGCTGCTCGGGGCGCTGCTGACGCGCTCGCGAGACTTTCACTGATCGCCGTTCCGGCGGCGCCGCGGTCTATTTTCCGCGCCGCCCCGCCCGGGCGCCGCTGCCGTCGCCGTCGACCTCGTAGTCGTCGAAATCGCTGGTGAGTTCGGCGGTGTGTTTTTCCTCGAACATCCGCTCGAGGCGACGCCACGCCGGCTCGCCGCTCTTCGGACCGCGGTGTTTGGCGAGATCGAGATCCTTGATCACCTGATCGAGATCGACGTCACCTTCCTCGACCTCCGCTTCCTCTTCGTCCTCGAACTCTTCCGATTCGGATTTCTCGCTCATGGCACACGCCGGACTCCCGCCCAGGGGAGGGTGCGCAGATTTAATCACAAGCCGCGCCGGGCGCAATGGGCAGGTCAGTGAATCAGATCGTCGAGGCGGAAGATGGGCAGGAGCATTGCAAAAACGATGCCCATGACGAACAGCCCCATCACCACGATCAGCAGCGGGCCGAGCAGGCCCACCATGGCCGCCATGATCGCGTCGAGCTCGCGCTCCTGGCTGGCCGCGGCCTGAATGAGCATCGCATCGAGTTCCCCGCTCGACTCCCCGCTCGAGATCAGGTGGATGGTCATGGGCGGAAACAGCTTGCTCACCGCGAGCGAGCGGCCGATCGGCGCGCCCTCGCGTACCCGCTCGGCGGCCTGCAGGACCGCATCGCGCATCGGCACGCTGGTGACCACCTCCCCGGCGATGCGCAGCGCATCGAGCACCGGCACGGCGCTCACCGAGAGGATGCTGAAGGTGCGCGTGAAGCGCGCGGTATTGAACCCGCGCACCAGCTTGCCGGCGAGCGGCAGGTCGAGCACCACGCGGTCGAAGCGCCGGCGGGTGGCCGGATTGCGCAGGGCGCGGCGCGCCAGTACGACGGCGAGCACCGCGCCGAGTACGAGCCAGATGCCGTGCACGCGCAAGAAGTGGCTGGTGCCGATCAGGATGCGGGTGATCAGCGGCAGCTCGGCCTTGCTCGCCTGGAAGACGGCGACCACCTTCGGCACCACGTACACCATGAGCGCGGTCACGATCAGGAAACACATCACCGTGAGCACGATCGGGTAGAGCATCGCGGCGAGGATCTTCTGGCGGATCTCCTCGCGGCTCTCGGTGTAGTCGGCCAGCCGCTCGAGCACGGTGTCGAGGTGTCCGGCCTGCTCGCCGGCGGCCACCGTGGCGCGGTAGATCTCCGGAAAGACGCGCGGGAACTCCGCGAGTCCGTCGGCCAGCGTGTGCCCCTCCATCACCCGCGAGCGCACCCCGAGCAGGATGCTCTGCACGCGCGGCTTCTCGGTCTGCTGCGAGACCGCGAGCAGCGACTCCTCGAGCGGCAGCCCGGCCCGTACCAGGGTGGCGAGCTGGCGGGTGAGCAGCGTCACGTCCGCCGCGGCGACCCGCCGCAGTGTGCCGAAGCCGCGCTGCCGCCCGGCTTCACGCTCGGCGACTTCGCTCACCGTCACCGGCAGCAGTTGCCGCTCGCGCAGCTGCTGGCGGATGTGCCGCGGCGTATCGCCCTCCAGGATGCCCTTGAGCTCCTTGCCGCTGGCATCGAGCGCGGTGTATTCGAAGGCGCCCACTTCAGTCCTCCCGCGTCACGCGCAGCACTTCCTCGAGGGTCGTCTCACCGCGCAGCACGCGCGTGCGGCCGTGATCGCGGATCGAGGGGGTGGCGTGCCGGGCGTGCCGCTCGATCTGCTGCTCGCTCGCCCCGTCGTGGATCATGGTGCGCAGCGTCTCGTCGACCACGATCAGCTCGTAGATTCCCGACCGGCCGCGGTAGCCGCCCATGGCATCGGCACCGGGTCGGTAGAGGGTCGGTGGCGGGCCGCCGGGGGCGAGGTTCAGCAGCCGCCGCTCGACCTCCCCGGCGGTGAAGGCCTGCTTGGTCTCGGGGTTCAGCACCCGCACCAGGCGCTGGGCCAGCACACCGATCAGGCTCGAGGAGAGCAGGAACGGTTCGATGCCCATGTCGCGCAGACGGGTGATTGCGCCGGCGGCGGTGTTCGTGTGCAGCGTGGAGAGCACCAGGTGGCCGGTGAGGCTCGCCTGCACCGCGATCTGCGCGGTCTCCAGGTCGCGGATCTCACCGATCATGACCACGTCGGGGTCCTGACGCAGGATCGCGCGCAGCCCGCGCGCGAACGTCATGTCCACCTTGGTATTGACCTGGGTCTGGCCGATGCCGTCGATGTAGTACTCGATCGGATCCTCGACCGTCATGATGTTGCGGGTGTCGTCGTTCAGCCGCTCGAGCGCCGCGTACAGCGTCGTCGTCTTGCCCGAGCCGGTCGGCCCGGTGACGAGCAGGATGCCGTGCGGCTTGTGGATGAGCTCATCCATCAACTGCTCGGTGTCCCGCCCCATGCCGAGCGCGGTGAGCTCGAGCCGGCCGGCCTGCTTGTCGAGCATGCGCAGCACCACCCGCTCGCCGTAACCGGCCGGGATGGTCGAGACGCGCACGTCGACCGCCCGTCCCGCGACGCGCAGGCTGATCCGGCCGTCCTGCGGCAGGCGCTTCTCGGCGATGTCGAGCTTGGACATGACTTTGATGCGCGAGACCACGAGCGGTGCCACCGCGCGCTTCGACTGCAGCACCTCGCGCAGCACCCCGTCGACCCGGAAGCGCACCACCAGCCGGTTCTCGAACGGCTCGATGTGGATGTCCGAGGCGTTTTCCTTCACGGCCTGGGTCAGCACGGCGTTGATCAGGCGGATGATCGGGGCATCGTCGTCGCTGTCGAGCAGGTCGGCCTGCTCGGGCAGTTCCTGGGCGAGGTGGGCGAGATCCTCGGTCTCGTTGAGGCCCTCGACGGCCTGCATCGCATCGGAGCCGGCCTCGTAGACCTGCTGCAGCAGCCGGTCGAACTCCTCGGCCGAGACTTTCACCAGGCGGATCGGCCGGCCGAGCACGCGGCGCGCCTCGGCCAGGCCGAGCGGCGAGGCATGTTCGCGGTAGACGCACTCTGCGCCGTCCTCGCTCAGCGAGCGCACCAGCACGCCGTGGCGCTTGGCGAAGGCGAACGGCAGGCGCGGTTCGGGCACGCCGCGTGGACTGATCGGGATCGGCTGCGGCTCGTTCACGGCTGCGGCGGGTGCTGCGCGGGCGGGGCCGAGCCGGCGGGCGCACCCGCCGGCGGGCTCGTGGGCTGCGCCGGGGCGCTCCGGGTCGCTGCCCCTGGCGCGGCGGCGGGCGGCGTGGCCGGCAGCGGCGGCAGGCGCGGGGTCGGCTCGCCGTAGAGCAGCGGCGGGAACTGGTGGGGCGGCAGCGCGCCTTCCTGCTCGAGCATGTAGCGGTAGTTCGCGCCGCTCTCGCGTGCCGCCTCGCGCTGGTCGCGCAGGATGGTCGGCTTGATGAAGATCATCAGGTTGCTGCGCTGGGCCTGGTCGTTACGCGCCTTGAACAGCCAGCCGAGCACCGGGATGTCCCCGAGGTACGGCATGCCGCTGTGGTTGCGGCTCTGGGAGTTCTGGATCAGGCCGCCGAGCACCACGATGCCCTTGTTCTGGATGAGCACATTGGTGGTGATGCTGCGCTTCTGGGTGGTCGGATCGACGGTCGACACGGAATTCGGCAGCACGCTCGAGCTCTCCACCGAGATCTTCAGCATGACCGCCTCGCCGGTCGCCGAGATGGTCGGGGTGACCTTCAGGATGGTGCCGACTTCCTCGCGCTGCACCGTCTGGAACGGCGTGACCGTGCCGCTGGTGACCGTCGAGGCATTGGTGTACTGGCCGGTGACGAACGGCACCTCGTCGACCGATTTCAGCACCGCCTGCTGATTGTCCATGGTGACCGCCGAGGGGGTCGCCACGATGTTGGTCGAGTCGTTGCCGCGCAGCGCACGCAGCATGGCGGCGAAGGAGACCCCGCCGGCCGAGACCGTGCCGATGCCGATCGTCGTGCCCTCGAGCAGCGACGTCGTCAGGCTGCTCGGGTTCTTGGCCGCATCGACCAGATCGACGATGCTGGTGCCGCCGACCGGCTCGACGAAGCCCCCGAGCGGCAGCTTGTCGACCTGGGAGTAGGCGGCCCAGTTGACGCCCAGATCATCGGTCTTGTTGACGTCCACCTCGGCGATGATGGCCTGCACCAGCACCTGCGGGCGGCGGATGTCGAGCTGCGCAACGATGCCGAGGATGGTGCGCATCACTTTCGGCGGCGCGGTGATCACCAGCGCATTGTTCTGCGTGTCGGCCCAGACGAGCGCATTCTTCTCCGCGGCGGCCTGCACGGTGCCCTTGACGTTCCCGGCGGTGGAGATCTCGGCGAGCTCCTGCATCTGCTCCTTGAGCTTCGGGGCGAGCGCCTTGGCGCTGGCGTAGTGCAGGTAGACCACGCGCGTATCCCCGCCGGCGGCCGACGGGGTGTCCAGTTCCGCCACCAGCGCCCGGATGCGCAGCCGTTCGGCCGGATCGCCGCTGATCAGCACGCTGTTGGTGCGCGGATCGGCCACCACCTTGAACGTGCGGCCCATCTGCGCGGCGGCCTGTCCCTGGTAGAGCTGGTTGACCACCTGCACCACCTGGGTCGCCGAGGCGTTCTGCAGCGGCATCACGTCGACGTCCTGGTTGCCGACGCGGTCGATGCGCTTGACGATGCGCATGATGCGATAGACGTTGCTCGCCCGGTCCGAGATGATCAGGATGTTCGAGGGCGGATAGGCGGCCAGGTGGCCCCATTCGGGCACCAGGGGCCGCAGGATCGGCACGAGCTCCGCCGCGCTGACGTTCTTCACCGGAATGACCTGCGTGACCAGCTCATCGGAGGTCGGGCTGACGTGCTTCGGCAGGTCGATCTGCGGGCTGACGCGCTCGTTGGCGTTCGGGACGATCTTCACCACGTGCGCGCCGGCCGGCACCGCGATGTAGCCGTACACCTCGAGGATCGAGAGGAATGCCTGGTAGAACGCTCCCGGGGTGAGCGGGGTCGAGGAGTACATCGTGACCTGGGCGTTGACCCGCGGGTCGAGGATGAAGTCCTTGCCGGTCGCGGCGCTCACCGCCTGGATGATCTGGCGGATGTTGGCGTCCTTGAAGTTCGGGGTGATGCTGCCGGCGCCCGGCGCGGCGGCTCGGGCGAGCAGCGGCGTGAGGGCGAGCAGACACCAGAGGAACTTACGCAGATCTTTCACGAAGGGCTTCCTCATCGGGGCGGTGTGCTCGGACGGTGCGGTGAGCCGAACGGTACGACAGGGGGGCCCGCCGGAGCGTTCGGGACGCTCGGCGGTGCAGTGGTGAGCGTCTGGGCGGCCTGCTCGACCTGGGCCAGATTGAGCGTGAGCACGTGGCGGGTGCCGTTGCGCAGCACGGTCACCGTCGCCTCGCTCGAGGAGCCCAGGGTATTGAAAATCTG
>JAKADE010000098.1:0-870 GCA_021820785.1 Pseudomonadota bacterium | reverse complement strand
CTGCTGATCCTGACTGGGGTCGGTGAGCGGCGTGCCGTTGATCGCGAGCACCAGGTCGCCGGGCTGAAGGCCCAGACGCGCGAAGGCGGCCGGGTTGCTGCCCGGATAGACGCGGTAGCCGAGCGTGTGCCCGCCGGCGAACACCGGCTCGGGCCGCAGCAGCTCGGCGAGCACGCCGGGACGCTTCTGCACCAGTGTGCGCATGCGCGCGGCGAACTGCGGCGCGCTGGTCTCCTCGGGCGGCAGCGCCGCGGCACTCGGTGGTGCGCCCGCGGCGAGCGACTGCTGCGGCAGTGCCAAAGAGCGCAACGTACCGTGCTGGCGCAGCAGCACCTTGCGCGCGAGGACTGCCGCGAGGGTCGCCCCGCCGGGGATGCTATCGCCGACCGCGAACACCCGGGCGTTCTGCGGGCTGGGGCCGAGAATGGCCAGGCCCTGCTCGGGCGTGCGGCCGGCGATCACGCCGGTGAGCACCAGCGGCAGGCGGGTCTGGGGGGCATCACCGGTGAGCGGTTCGGCGCCCTGCGGGGCAATGCCGAACAGGTGGGCCGCGAGGATGCCGGCGACATCCGGGGCGCTGGCGTGCGGATGCCAGGGGCGCAGCGGCGCAGGTCCCGCGCCGTCCCCGCCGGCCAGCTCGCTCACCACCAGGGCCGCCTGGCCGGCCAGCGCGAGCGCCAGGACGCCGACCAGCACACCCGGTGCGCGGTTGACGAGCAGCCCGCGCCAGCGATCACTGGATCGCAGGCCTTCCAGCCAGGACGGGCTGTTCATGGGTGCTTCGGCATGCTCTTTGGCGTATGGACCGGCCGCCGCCCACATCGTGCGGCGGCGGCAGTAGCGGAATGATACGGGGCGCGCGGTTGCGCT
>JAKADE010000097.1 GCA_021820785.1 Pseudomonadota bacterium | reverse complement strand
CTTGATGGCTGGCCGCCGGCGAGCCTCAAGCACAGCGACGAATCTACGATCTAAGGATTTCCTGCAATGCGTCACCAACTGACTGGCCGGCAACTGTCCCGCAACAGCTCGCACCGGCACGCGCTGATGCGCAACATGAGCGTTTCGCTCCTGCGTCACGAGACGATCCGCACCACGTTGCCGAAGGCCAAGGAGCTTCGGCGCGTCGTCGAGCCGCTGATCACTCTCGGCAAGACCGATGGGGATGCGAACCGGCGGCTGGCGTTTGCCCGTCTGCGCGATGCGGCCATCGTCGAGAAGCTCTTCAGCGATCTCGGCCCGCGCTTCAAGTCCCGTCCGGGCGGATACACGCGCATCCTGCGCATGAACCCGCGTCCGGGCGACTCCGCGCCCATGGCGCTGATGCAGCTGGTCGATGGACCGGCGGCGGCGAGCGCTCCCGCACCGGAGCCGAAGAAGACCCGCAAGCGCGCGGCGCCGAAGAGTGAGACCGCGGCAGAGGCCCCGGCTGAAGCGGCGGTGGCGAGCGACGAGACTAAGAAGGCCCCGCGGCGCCGCAAGGCCAAGACGGCCTGAGGCGCGAGCACAGAGCAGCGGCTCCCAACGGCCGGTCGGCGCAAGCCGACCGGCCGTTGCCGTTTTTGCGCACTTCGCGGCGTTCGGCTACGCTCTAGGTTCATCCACCCGCAAGAGGTGCTCGGCCGTGAGCCTTGCTTCCGAATTCAAAGAATTTGCCATCAAGGGCAATGTGGTCGACATGGCGGTCGGCCTGGTCATCGGCGCGGCGTTCGGGAAGATCGTCAGTTCGCTGGTGGCGGATGTCATCATGCCGCCGCTCGGCCTGATCATCGGCCGGGTGAGTTTCAACAAACTCGCCGTGCAGATCGGTTCCAGCCCCCAGGGCAAGCCGGTCATGCTGGAGTACGGCCTGTTCATTCAGACCGTCTTCGATTTCGTGCTGATCGCACTCGCGATCTTCTTCGTCGTGAAGCTGATCAACCGGCTCAAGCGCGCTCCGGCACCGGCGCCGGCCGTTCCGCCGCCGCCGACGAAGTCCGAGGAACTGCTCGGGGAGATCCGCGACCTGCTCGCCAAGCGCTGAGGCGCCGGCTCCGGCAAGCGCGATGCGGTCGGCCGTGCACCTGAGCGACGGCGGGCGCGCCTGCGGGACCCCTTGGTGCGGTGCTACGCTGCCGGAGGCGGCGGTGTGTCCGCCCCTCGCGGAGCCTCGCCATGAGCAAAATCGATCCGACCGGGACGTCTCCGACGCTCGGTAGCGGCTATCCGGCGCCCTACGACGAACCTTGCCGTGGGCGCCAGCGCTGGCGGCTGGGGGATCTGGGCGGTCTGACGCAATTCGGCGTGAATCTGCTGAAACTGCCGCCGGGCGCCTGGTCCAGTCAGCGCCATTGGCACAGCGCGGAGGACGAGTTCGTCTACGTGCTGCAGGGGGAGGTCGTGCTCGTGAGCGGGACGGGTGAGCAGGTGCTGCACCCCGGGGAGTGCGCCGCGTTCAAAGCCGGGGAGGCCGACGGTCACCACCTGCAGAACCGTTCCGGTGCCGAGGCCGTACTGCTCGAAGTCGGCAGCCGCGATCCGGCGCACGACGCCGTGGAGTACCCGGATATCGATCTGAAGCTGGCCCCAGGCGACCGTCGTTATCGTCATCAGGACGGAACGCCATATCTGCCGCCGGTCCGCTGAAGCGGAACCGGCGGCAGCTCTAGGCGGGGTGCCGATCAGCGGACCGCAGACTCCAGCGCGAAGGCATCGCGCGTGAGGTTCTCGCACCCGGTCGCAGTCACCGCCAGATCGTCCTCGATGCGGATACCCCCGAACGGACGCAGCGCCTCGACGCGCGGCCAGTGAATCAGCCGTCCGCGTGCATCCGCCCGGGCCGCGGTGAGCAGCGGCTCGATGAAATACAGGCCGGGCTCCATGGTCACCACGAAGCCGGCTTCGAGCGTGCGGGTCAGGCGCAGATAGGGGTGGCCCTCGGGCCGTTCGATATCCCCGCCTTCCGGTGCGCGCATGAAGCCTCCGGCGTCATGCACTTCGAGGCCCAGCAGATGGCCGATGCCATGCGGCAGGAACACCCGCGTGACGCCGCTGGCGAGCGCTTCCTCGACCCCGCAGCCGATCAGATCGGCGTCCCGCAGGACCTGGGCCACCAGCCGGTGCGACTGCAGGTGCACCTCTCGCCAGTCAACTCCGGCGCGCACCTGTGCACACAGCGTCTGCTGCAGGCTGTCCATCTGTCCGACCAGGTCCGCAAAATCGCCCGCCGCGGCGGCATAGGTGCGGGTGATGTCGCTCGCATAACCGCCGAACTCCGCGCCGGCGTCAATCAGCAGCGAGCGGCGCGGCTCTGGCCGCTGCCGCTCGAGCATCTGGTAATGCAGCACCGCAGCATTTTCGTTCAGGGCGATGATGGGGTTGTAGGGCAGTTCCTGCTCGCGCTGTCCGCAGGCCGCCAGGAATGCCAATGCGATGTCGAACTCCGATCCGCCCGCAGTGAAGACCCGCTCGGCCGCCAGATGGCCGCGCACGCCCAGCCGGTTTGCTGCGCGCAGGCAGGCGAGTTCATAGGGGCTCTTCAGCGCCCGATGGAAGTCCAGGTGACGCATCAGCCGCGGGGGATTGACCGCTCCGACGCCCCACTCGGCGAGGTTCCCGAAATCTTCGCCGAGATAGGCGGTGCGGGCGAGATCGCGCGGCAGCGCGGCGCGAGCGGCCGTCAGGTCCGGGCAGGGCACGATCTCAAAGTGCGCCGTCCAGTAGTCCTGCGGCAGGGCCGCCGCCTTGTACCAGTAGTCGGTCGGACTGTGGAACAGGAGACGCGGGCGCCGGCCCGGCTCAAAATGGATGAAGCAATCCGGGACATCGAGGGGACTCCAGACCTTGAATGGCGCGTTCGCCTCGAACGGATAGGTCCGGTCGTCCTGGAACACCGGCAGCAGGGAGCCGGAATGCACCAGCAGAGCCGCATGGCCGCAGGCCTCCAGTGCGGCGGCCGTGCGTTGGCACAATCCCGTCAGATGCGGGCCGAAGAGCGCGGCCAGCGGCTCGGCGCGGGAAACGGGTGCAGCAGGGGATGCGGGCATGGAGGGTGCTCGTCAATGAGTAGGAGCCGCATTTTACGACCCGGGGCGGAACTTGCGGGGGACGCCTTGGGTCGATCCAAGCAAGGGATGCTGCCTGATCTGCCGCAGCAGTGATATCGGCCTTCCGCAGCCCCGCTGGATCGGGGAAATCCCAGCTGTCGTCATCCGGCGACAGGGGGACGGTTTCAAATCAGATTATTAACCTATAAAATCCTTGACCGCGCGACCCGTGAAGGACTCGCGGAACGACTATAACTCGTTCAAAAGTTGTTCTTTTCCTCTGAAAGCTCTCATTCCACCGGGGTACTATCGATGAATACGAAAGTTGCTCTTAGCGCGCTTGCCGCCGCAGTGCTCTTGACCGCCTGCGCCAAGCAGCCGTCCAACCAGTCGGCGAACGCTCCGGCTGCCACGCCGCCGGCCTCTTCCAGCAGCGCCGCGCCGGCCGCTTCCGGCACGAGCACCACCACGCCGCCGAGCACCAGCGGCAGCTCTGACACGGGCAGCAGCTCGGGCAGCAGCACCACGACGCCGCCGGCCGCGACCGGCAGCGACAACTCTTCTTCGACGAAGACCCCGCCGAAGAAGAAGTAAGCCGTCGTCTGCAGGGGTCACGACCCCGGCTGACTTCAGCTGCACGCGGCCCGGGCGGCGCGCTCACGCGCACCGCCCGGGCCGTGTGTTTTAGGGCTTCGATGGCGAGCCCGTGCGTGCGGTCAGCAGGGGCCGTAGGTAGGCCCCCGTGTGCGATTCCGGATGGGCCGCGAGCGTCTCCGGGGTGCCGCAGGCCACGATCCGCCCGCCTCCCTCACCGCCTTCCGGTCCCAGATCGATCAGCCAGTCGGCGCACTTGATGACATCGAGATTGTGCTCGATGACGACGATGGTATTGCCCTGGTCGCGCAGCCGCTTGAGCACCTCGAGCAGCTGCGCGACGTCATGGAAGTGCAGCCCGGTGGTCGGCTCGTCCAGGATGTACAGCGTGCGGCCGGCCGAGTGCTTGGCGAGCTCGCGCGAAAGTTTCACGCGCTGGGCCTCTCCGCCGGAGAGGGTCGCCGCGTTCTGCCCCAGGTGCAGGTAGGACAGCCCGACGTCCCGCAGCGTCGTCAGTCGGCTCGCGATCGCCGGCACGTTGGCGAAGAAACGCAGCGCGTCCTCCACCGTCATCTGCAGCACTTCGTAGATGGTCTTGCCGCGGTAGCGGATCTCGAGGGTCTCGCGGTTGTAGCGCTGACCGTGGCAGACGTCGCATGGCACGTACAGGTCCGGCAGAAAGTGCATCTCCACCCGCAGGAGTCCCTCACCCTGGCAGGCCTCGCAGCGCCCGCCCTTGACGTTGAAGCTGAACCGGCCGGCCTCATAGCCCCTTGCGCGCGCCTCCGGTACGGCCGCGAACAGCTCGCGCACGGTGCCGAACAGGTTCGTGTACGTGGCGGGGTTGGATCGCGGGGTGCGACCGATCGGGCTCTGGTCGATGTCGATCACCGCCTCGAACTGCTCCAGGCCCTCGATCCCCGTGCAGGGCGCCGGCTGCACGCTGCTGCCGGTGATCCGCGCCCGGGCGTGGCTGAACAGCGTATCGATGATCAGAGTCGATTTCCCCGAGCCCGACACACCGGTGACGCAGGTGAGCAGCCCGACAGGTATGTCCGCATCCACACCGCGCAGGTTGTTGCCCGTGGCGCCACGGATGCGAATCTGGTGTTCCGGAACGGGCGAGAGGCGCCGCTGCGGCAGCTCGATGGATCGCCGGCCGCTCAGATACTGCCCGGTCAGTGAGGCCTCATCCGCCTCGATCTGCGCCGGCGTGCCGCGTGCCACCACCTGTCCCCCGTGGGCGCCGGCGCCCGGTCCGAGGTCGACCACGTAGTCGGCTTCCCGGATCGCCTCCTCATCGTGTTCGACCACGATGACCGTGTTGCCCAGGTCGCGCAGCCGCTTGAGCGTCTGCAGCAGCTTGCGGTTGTCGCGCGGATGCAGTCCGATCGAGGGCTCATCGAGGATGTACATCACCCCGGTCAGGCCCGAACCGACCTGACTGGCGAGGCGGATGCGCTGGGCCTCGCCGCCGGAGAGCGTTTCGGCGCTGCGCTCGAGCGTGAGGTAGCGCAGGCCCACGTCGCTGAGGAACCGCAGCCGCGCGAGCACCTCGCGGACGATCTGGCCGGCCACCTCACCGCGCCAGCCCGGCAGCTGCAGCGTCTCGAGGTACACCTGAGCGCGCTCGATGGACAGCGCCGTCAGCGCCGGCAGGCTCGTCTCGCCCACGAAGACGGATCGGGCCGTGAGGTTCAGTCGCGCACCGGCGCACTCGGGGCAGATGCGCATGCCGCGGAATCGTGCGAGTTCCGCCCGCACCGCGTTCGAGTCGGTCTCGCGGTAGCGTCGCTCGAGGTTCGGGATGATGCCCTCGAACGGGTGGCGCTTGCCGACGGCCCCGGCGACGGTCCCGTAGCTGAACGTGATCGCCTCCTCGCCGCTGCCGTGCAGGAGCACGTGGCGGACCGCCTCGGGCAGCGCCTGCCAAGGCGTCTCGATGTCGAACTGATAGTGCCGGGCGAGCGACTGGATCAGGTGGAAGAAATGGGCGTTGCGCCGGTCCCAGCCGCGCACCGCACCGCCGGCGAGCGGCAGCTCCGGGTGCGTCACGATGCGCTCGGGATCGAAAAACTGCTGCACGCCGAGGCCATCGCAGGTCGGGCAGGCGCCGAGTGGATTGTTGAACGAGAACAGCTTCGGTTCGAGCGGCGCGACGCTGTAACCGCAGATCGGACAGGCGTGAGTGCTGGAGAAGAGCCACTCGGCGGCCGAGTCCCGCAGCAGCGTGACGCGCGCCACGCCGTCGCCGAGTCTCAGGGCGGTCTCGAAAGACTCCGCCAGCCGTTGCTGCACGTCCGGCTTGACCTTCATGCGGTCGACGACCGCCTCGATGGTGTGTTTGCGCTTGGGATCCAGCTCCGGCGGTGCGTCGAGCTCGTAGATCCGCCCATCGATCCGGGCGCGCACGTATCCCTGGGCTGTGAGCTCACGCAGCACTTCCTCGTGCGCTCCCCGGCGGTCGCTGACGCGGGGTGCGAGCAGCGCGATCGGACTGCCGGCCGGCAGCTTGAGGACCTGGTCGACCATCTGGCTGACGGTCTGGGCGGTGAGGTCCTGGCCGTGCACCGGGCAGCGCGGCACTCCGGCCCGCGCGAACAGCAGCCGCAGGTAATCGTAGATCTCCGTCACCGTGCCCACCGTGGAGCGCGGGTTGTGCGTGGTGGCCTTCTGCTCGATGGCAATCGCCGGAGAGAGCCCGGCGATGTGATCGACGTCGGGCTTGTCCATCACCGAGAGAAACTGCCGTGCATAGGCAGACAGCGACTCGACGTAACGGCGCTGGCCCTCGGCGTAGAGGGTGTCGAAGGCGAGGGAAGACTTGCCGGAGCCGGAGAGGCCCGTGAGCACGATCAGCCGCTCGCGCGGCAGGTCGAGGTCGATGCCCTTGAGGTTGTGGGTGCGTGCCCCGCGAATGCGAATTTCCTGCATGACCACCCAGTGTACGCGCCTTGTCCAGCGGGCTGCGCCCCCCCGAGGTGCCGGCGGACTTTATGTACGCTCTCATCGCCTGCCGTGCTTCGCCTCGGCGTTCCGCCCGTCTACAATGCCCTCCTTTTCCGGAGGGTTTGCTCATGGCGCGTGGGGTCAATAAGGTCATCATCATCGGCAATCTGGGCGCTGACCCGGAATCGCGCGCCATGCCCTCGGGCGCTTCGGTGGCGAACCTGCGCATCGCGACCACCGAGTCGTGGCGCGACAAACAAAGCGGCGAGCAGCAGGAGCGGACCGAATGGCACCGCGTCGCGCTGTTCGGGCGTCTGGCCGAGGTGGCGAGCGAGTATCTGCGCAAGGGCTCGCAGGTCTACATCGAGGGCAGCCTGCGCACCCGCAAGTGGCAGGACAAGCAGGGCAACGAGCGCTACACCACGGAGATCGTCGCGAACGACATGCAGATGCTCGGCGGCCGCGGCGGTGGTGGCGGTGGCGGCGGTTCGGGCGGTGGCGCGCCGCCGCGCGAGAATACCGACTACGGCCAGAGCACCGGCAATGCGGGCGGCGGCAGTTCCGGCGGCGAAGGAACGGATTTCGACGACGATATTCCGTTTTAAATCAATGATTTGAGCGTGAATCTGGGGCGGACTCCTGTGAGCCTGCGGGGGCTCGCGGTGCTGATCGCCGGGGCGCTGCCGGCTGCGGCGGCGGCACCCCCTGCGGCCGGGTCTGCCAGGGCCGTCCGGGTCGCCGCGAGGGAGGTCCTCCGGCGTATCAATCCAATAGGTACCGCACTCGAGGATCGTGCCGGCTCGACGGCCCGCCTGACGGTGCTGTGGCGCGTGACGCGGCGCTGGGCGGCGGCACGACTGGCCGCAGGCGCGAGTGTGCGGCAGATCGAACGCGAGGCGCGGCGAGATTTCTCATCCCGATCGCTCGGAGTGTCCGGGATGCGTCTCGACCCGAACAGCGTCGTGTTCAGTGCCGGCATCGACGACCTGGGGACTTTTTTCATTCTGCGCCGCACTGCTGCGGGCGGCTATGTCACGGCCCTGGACATCGGCAATCCCGCGTCATGGCGGGCGCCTCACGCGCCGATACAGTTGATGGATTGGGTGACGCACTCCAGCCGCCCCCTGAGTGCACGGCTGTTGCGCCTGCCGGCGGCGGCCAACGGCGATCGGCGGTTCGCGGTGGTGGGCACTTTCGCGCAGGCGGCCGGGGCAACGCAGGGCTTCCAGGTCTCCGTGTGGCGCTGGAACGGGCGCAGCGCCAGACCGCTCGCGGCGCTCAACCTGGCGCAGATGGCCGATGAACCGCTCGTGGTGCGGGTGGGCCGCCGCCGGCTCATCCTGCATGCCAAGACGGCATTCCACTCATTCTGGTCGTGTGGCGGCTGCGTAGGCCGACAAGTGGCCATCACCATCGGTCTGGAGCGCAACGGTGCGCGCCTCGGCGCGGCCCGCAGTCTGGCACCGGCACTCGATCTCGCCGATGCCTTCGATGGACGCGCCTTTCGCTGCCGTCCGGTCGGCCCCCTGGTGGCACCGGACGCCCTGGCGCGCCTTCGCGGCGCGTTGCATCGGATGTGCCGGGCCGGTCACGGCCGAGGGGGGGCCGTTCGCGCCAGGCGGTCCGGGGAACCTCGGGGAGTTGGGGGCCTGGACGCTGACGGGTCCGAGTGCGCAGCAGACGCTGTGCCTGAACGCCGAGTTCCTGGCACACGCGCAAGTATTTTCCATCGTCCGGCGGGCGGGCCGACTGCAGATTGCCGGCCTGAGGCGCGGTCCCAAACGCGAATGCCGGAACTCGCGAGCCGCTCGGGCGGTGGCGTCGTCGCGGTAGGGCCCGCCGGCAGACCCCTGGGGCGCTGCGCGTGGTCCGCCCCGGGGACCGAACCGGGGGTCCGGGCAGGGCGTCATCTCGCAACATCATGAAAATTAATGAGATAATGAAGGTCAGGTCGCCGTCGTGCGGCCGGG
>JAKADE010000096.1 GCA_021820785.1 Pseudomonadota bacterium | reverse complement strand
GACGTAATTGCCGTCCATCTGCAGCGAGGCACCGATGCCCTGATAGTTCAGGCTCATCTCGATGCGGTATTCCTCGGAGCTCATGGGCGAGAAGTAGCTCGT
This sequence comes from Pseudomonadota bacterium, assembly GCA_021820785.1. The sequence goes on along the minus strand of JAKADE010000096.1, from coordinate 8,530 downwards.
GTGCGGGTCGTACGTGAGCGCATAGGCGTTCATGACGTCCTCGAACACATCCTCGGCGCTGATCTGCGTGATCCGATGCAGCTCGGCCTGATAGCGCTTGCGCAGCAGCTCGGCGGTCTGCGGCCAGGTCTTGTGCGCCAGCAGCAGCGAGAGCTCCTCGTTCATCACGCGCTTGCGCCACAGCGCGTTCATCTGCGCCGTATCGGCAGGCCAGGGGGCATGCTTGCGGTCGAACTGGTAACTCTCATTCGTGGTCCAGCTCGGTTCTTTCGCGAGCAGGCTGATCGCGTACTTCAGGTGCTCCTGGCTGCGCTCCTTGAAGCGCTGGAAGATGAGGAACGCCGGGGAGAGCTTGCCGTGCTCGATCAGCTGCGCGAAATCGTTGCGATAGGCCGTCGAGAATCCCTGTACGTCGCTCGCGAGCAGGTAGTCGTGCTCGGGGTCGAGGAAGTGCAGGTAGCGGTCGAACACCAGGTGCGAGAAATGCGCATCCACGTCCGGATGGCTGTACTGGTACTCGTTCAGAATCCCGGCGACCTTGCGCGCGATGTCGCGCTGGTTGGTCGTCGGGGCGAGCGCCCCGGGCGGCAGGATCGAGGCACGGGCCGGGGCGCGCAGCAGCAGCACCGCGGAGCCGACGAGGGCGGCCGCAGCTGCGACGGCGCTAAACCAGCCGAGACGAAAACGCTGAGATTGGGTCATCGTGAGAGAGCTCGCTGCAGTCCTTCAGGCACGGGTTCAGGCACGGGGCGGATCAATGGCGAGGGGGCATGGCGCCGCGGCAAGCCGCTCATGCCTGCGGCAGGCGACGCAGGAGCGCCAGCCAGAGCCGCACGGCCAGCAGGAGCAGCAACGGTCCGAGCGCTACCGCCCAGTAGAGCACCCAGCCGTGGCCGAGCCCCGCGAAATAGTCCCCGTAAAGCGTGAGCGGACCGTAGCCCGGGCCGCTGTCGCCATGCGTATACGGTCCGAGCGTGGCATGTCCGGCCAGCCAGATCAGCAGCGGCATGACCAGCACGCCGAGCGCGAGTGCCCCGCCGAGCAGCGCCGCTTCGCGCCGCAGGCGGGCAGGTCCGGCCGCCGGGGGCGCCGAGGGTTCGGTGCGCGAATTCACCATAGATCGTCAGTGTAGCCGATCCGGACGGCCGGGAGGCCCGAATGCGCCCCCGGCGGGCGTGATCGGCGGCCCGCGGCGTGCCGTGGCAGGTCATAATGGCGCGCATGGAGCAGATCAAAGCAGCCGTCATCGGCGTCGGCTATCTGGGCCGCTTCCATGCCCAGAAATACGCCCAGTCCCCCCGTTGCCGCCTCGAGGCGGTGGTGGATGCGCGTGCGGAGGCCCGCGAGCAGGTGGCCGCAGAGCTCGGCACGCGGCCGCTGGCCGATTACCGGGCACTGCTCGGGGAGGTCGATGCGGTGAGCGTCGTGACCCCCACCCCGGCGCATTTCGCGATCGCGCGCGACTTCCTGCTCGCCGGGGCCCACGTGCTGGTGGAGAAGCCGATCACCGAGACCCCGCGCGAGGCCCGTGAACTGATCGACCTGGCGGCCCGCTGCGGCCGGGTGCTGCAGGTCGGGCATCTCGAGCGGTTCAATTCGGCGATCCTGGCCGCCGAGCCGTATCTGCGCGCCCCGCGCTTCGTCGAGTGCCACCGGCTCGCCCCGTACAAGGAGCGCGGCACCGACGTAAACGTGGTGCTCGACCTCATGATCCACGACATCGACCTGGTCCAGACGATCGTGGGCGCCCCGGTCGCGACCATCGATGCGGTCGGCACGCCGGTGTTCTCCGAGGCCATCGACATCGCCAATGCGCGCATCCGCTTCGCCAACGGCTGCGTCGTCAACGCCACCGCGAGCCGCGTGAGCCTGAAGACCGAGCGCAAGATGCGGCTGTTCGAGGACGATGCCTATCTCTCGCTCGATCTGCAGCAGAAGATCCTCACCCTGATCCGCAAGCGCGCGCCGGACGGGGCCGCCGGGGCGCTCCCGGTGAGCATCGAGGAGCAGAGCCTCGAGCAGGGCGATGCGCTGAAGGCGGAAATCGAGGCGTTCCTCGAATCGATCCGCACCGGCAAGCCGCCAGTGGTGAGCGGGGAGGACGGACTGATGGCCCTCGAGACCGCAATGCGCATCACCGAGCAGGTGCACGAGTCGCTCGCGACGCGCCAGCTGATGGGACGAGGGCCGCAGCATGGCTGAGCATCCCGCACACCTCGCCGCGACGCCTCGGCCCGTGCGCGTCGCGGCGATCCAGATGTCCTGCAGCTGGGACGCGGCGGCGAACATCGCCGCGGCCGAAGCCCTGGTGCGCGAGGCGGCCGGGCGCGGCGCGCAGATCATCCTGCTGCCGGAGCTGTTCGAGACGCCGTACTTCTGCATCGAGCAGGACGCCCGGCATCTGCGCCTGGCGAGCGCCGTGGAGGACAACCGCGCGGTGCGCCACTTCAGCGCCGTGGCGCGCGAGCTCGGTGTCGTGCTGCCGATCAGTTTCTTCGAGCGTGCCGGCGCGGCGTACTTCAACTCGATCGCGGTGCTCGATGCGGACGGCACGCGGCTCGGCGTGTACCGCAAATCGCACATTCCGAACGGCCCGGGATACCAGGAGAAGAACTACTTCAGCCCCGGAGACACCGGCTTCAAGGTGTGGAGCACGCGCTATGCGCGCCTCGGGATCGGCATCTGCTGGGACCAGTGGTTCCCCGAAGCGGCCCGTGCCATGGTGCTCCAGGGGGCACAGCTGCTCCTGTATCCGACCGCGATCGGCACCGAGCCGCCGCCGGCGCTGCCGGTGGATTCGCGCGCGCACTGGCAGCGGACGCAGCAGGGACATGCGGCGGCGAACCTGACCCCGCTCATCGCTGCGAACCGCTATGGTCTGGAGCGCTCGCTGCAGGACCCCGAAGGACTCTACATCCGCTTCTACGGCTCGTCCTTCATCACTGATGCGCTCGGGGCGAAGATCGCCGAGGCCGGCGAGTCGGGCGATGCGGTACTGACGGCCGACTTCGATCTGGATCAGACCGCGAGCCTGCGCGACAACTGGTTCGTGTTCCGCGACCGGCGCCCGGAGCTCTACGGGGCGCTCGTCACGTACGACGGACGGACCCGGTGAGCGCCCCGAGCGTTGTCCGGCGCGGCGCGGGCCGCATCGCGCTGGTGGGCGCGCGCGCCGCGCGCGGACTCGACGAGGACATGCCGGCACTCGAGGCGGCGGTGGCCGCCGCTGGGCTCACCGCCGAAGTGCTCGACTGGGACGATCCGGCTGTGCGCTGGTCCGACTACGACCTTGCGCTGCTGCGCTCGACCTGGGACTACACCGATCGACTGGAGGAGTTCCGCGGCTGGCTTGCGCAGGTGTCGCGCCAGACGCGTCTGCACAACCCCGAGCCGGTGGTTGCCTGGAATACCGACAAGCACTACCTGCGCGATCTCGCCGCGCTCGGCCTGCCGGCGGTCCCGAGCGCATTCATCGAGCCCGACGAGCCGGCGCGACCGGCGATCGAGCGGTTCCTCGCCGAACAGCCCTGTGCGGAGTTCGTGATCAAGCCGGCGGTGGGGGCCGGTTCGCGCGGCGCGCGCCGTCTCGGGCGCGCACAGCTGCAAGAGGCGTCTGCGCACGCGGATGGGCTGCTCGCGGCCGGACGCAGCGTGCTGCTGCAGCCGTATCTGGAGGCGGTGGATCGCGACGGGGAGACGGCCCTGCTGTTCTTCGGCGGGCAGTTCAGTCACGCCATTCGCAAAGGCCCGCTGCTGCGCCCGAACGCCGACCCGACGCGCGCGCTGTTCGCCCCGGAGCACATCACGGCACGGACCCCGCAACCGGCGGAGCGGGCGGTTGCCGAGCGGGTGCTCGCGGCGCTGCGCGATGCGGGACGGACGCCCGAGCCGCTGCTCTATGCGCGGGTCGACCTGCTGCGCGATGCGGCCGGTGCGCCGTTCGTGCTCGAGCTGGAGCTCGCCGAGCCGTCGCTGTTCCTGGGGTTCGCCGCCGGCGCGGCCGAGCGCTTCGCGCAGCAGATTGCCGCGACGGTGCGCGCCGGCTGATACGCGCAGCGGCGCCTCAGCGCGCGCCGGTCCATTGCCAAAGGAGCAGGCGATTGTGCGCCGGCATGGCGCAATCTTCGATGAGCGCAAATCCGGCGGCTCGGGCGAGCGCATCGACCGCCTCGAAGTCGCGCACGCCGCTCTCGCTCGCGCGGGCTTTCAGCCATGCGTCGAACGCCGCGTTGCTCTCGCTGGTGAATGTCCCGCCATAGTTGAACGGGCCGTAGACGGCCAGCACCGCCTCGGGGGCGAGGACTCCCGGCAGCGCCGCGAACAGCGCGCACACGTGAGCCCAGCTCATGATGTGCAGGGTGTTCGCCGTGAACGTCGCGTCGAAGCGAGCATCGGGCCAGGGACCGGCGACATCGAGCGGAAGCGGCGGTGGGAGATTCGCCAGCGCGGCCTCCTCGAGCCACGCGCGTATGCCCGCAAGGTGTGCGGGCAAATCGGAGGTCTGCCAGATCAGATGCGGCATCGCGGCGGCGAAGTGCACCGCGTGCTGGCCGGTGCCGCTGCCGATTTCAAGGACGCGTCGCCGGTCGGCGAAGTACCGCCGCAGGACCTCGAGGATCGGCCCGCGGTTGCGTGCGCAGGCTTCGGAGTAGGGCTTCGGCTCGGGCATCGATGTGCATGATAGCGAGGCCCGGCCAGAACGGGCGCACCGGGCGTGCGATACTGAAGATCATGATCGAAGGCACCTGTCATTGTGGTGCGGTTCGCTGGACGCATCGCGGCGATCCGGAAAGTGCCACCGCCTGCAACTGCACGGTGTGCCGTCGGTATGCGGCGCTCTGGGCCTATGACTTCCAGGACGAGCGCATCGTGGTCTCGGGCCGGACCGGCTGCTACGTGCGCGGTGACTCGATCGGCTTTCATTTCTGCCCGGTGTGCGGGGTGCTGGCCTACTGGCGCGCGCTCGCAGCCGGTCCCGACGGCCGGCGCAGGATCGCGGTCAACCTGCGCCTGGCCGAGCCGCGCGAGACGGCGGCAATCCCGGTGAGGCGAGTGGACTGGCTCGAGGAGTCCGGGCCGCTGCCGAGCGATGGCCGGTGCGTCGCGGCCTATTGGGTCTGAACGGAGACTTCGCATGATCATCTTTCGCGATCGGCTGACGCGCGGTGCGAGTCGCACGGGGTGGCTCGAGAGCCGCCACACGTTCTCCTTTGCCGACGAAGCGAACTGGGAGGGTGAGCGACCCCGGCGGTTTAAATCACCGCGCAGCGGGAAGCCTGCCGGCCAGAGACGACCAGACTCAGTACTTGCATCAGTTCGCGTAGCTGGATAAAATCACAGTCAGGTAAAAGGCCTCTACCGCCGGGTAGGCGGGACGTGAAGCGCGTGGAGCGGATCCGAGACGCGGTTCGGTTCAACCGAGCTAGGCAAGTCCGACCGCTGAGAAGCGCGAACTGGATGGAAGGTCCCTCGGGACCGAGGCCATGCGCGTGCTGTCAGGAACAGCGGAGCGCAGGGTCAAGTCTGGGTGCCAATATCGGGATCCGGATCACATGGGCTTTCGCAGCCTGCGCGTGATCAATGAGGATCGGGTGGTGCCGGGGGCGGGCTTCCCGACGCATGCCCACCGTGACATGGAGATCCTCTCGTACGTGATCGAGGGCGCGCTCGAGCATCGCGACAGCCTCGGTCACGGCACGCAGATCCGCCCCGGGGAGCTGCAGCGCATGAGCGCCGGCACGGGCATCCGCCACAGCGAGTTCAATCCCTCGGCGAGCGAGCCGGTGCATTTCCTGCAGATCTGGATCATTCCGGCCGAAACCGGACTGACGCCCGGATACGAGCAGCGCGGGTTTGCGCCCGAAGGGCGGCGCGGGCGGCTGCAGCTCGTCGCCTCCCCGGACGGTGCCGAGGGTTCACTCACCGTGCATCAGGACGTCCGGGTGTACCTCGCCAATGTGTCGCCGGGGGAGAAGATCGAGCACGCCATTGCGTCGGGGCGCGGGGTCTGGCTGCAGGTGGCGCGGGGCATCGCGGCGCTGAACGGGACCGAGATGCGCGCCGGTGACGGCGCGGCGGTGCAGGCGCGGCGGTGCAGGCGCAGGCGGCAGTGACGATCGAGGCCGATACCGACAGCGAAGTGCTGCTGTTCGACCTCGCCTGAGCGCGCGGCGCCCGTCAGCCCGGTGCGCCGGACGGCTGCAGGCACTGCACGCTGAACAGTCCCTCGGCATCCGTCCACAGGTGGCTCACCGCGAGGCCGGCGCGTGCGGCAATGTGCGCGAAGGAGTCGGGCGAGTACTTGCAGCTGAGCTCGACGCGCATCGCCTCGCCGGCGGCGAAGTGAACGCGGTGTCCGGCGACACTCACGGACTGATCGCATCGGCTGACGATGTAGGTCTCGATCCTCTCCCGTTCGGGGTGGTAGCGCGCGCGGTGGCGGAAAGCACCGAGGTCGAAGTTGGCCTCGAGTTCCCGGTTCAGACGCGTGAGCAGATTCAGGGTGAACTCGGCCGTGACGCCCGCGGCATCATTGTAGGCCGCCTCGATCCTCTGCGCGGACTTCACCAGGTCCACCCCGATGAGCGCCGCGCCGTTGCGGCCCATCGCCCGGCGCATCTGCGTCAGCAGCTGCACGGCCTGATCGGCGCTGAAGTTGCCGATCGTCGAACCGGGAAAGTAGATGACCGTGCGCGCCGGCCGGCGCGCCGGCTGCGGCAGCGTGATCGGCTGCGTGAAATCCGCGCACACCGGCAGCATCTGGATGTCCGCAAACCGCTCACTGAGGCGCGCCACGCTCTCGGTGAGTGCGCTGCGGGAGATCTCCACCGGCACGTACGCGGCAATCTCGGGAAGGTGCTCAAGCAGCAGCCCTGTCTTGGTGCCGCTGCCGCTGCCGTACTCGAGCAGCAGCGCGTGCGGGCCGAGCGTCGCGCCGATGGCCGCGGCGTGCGTGCGCATCAGCGCAATTTCCGCGCGCGTCAGGTAGTACTCGGGCTGCGCGCAGATGCGCTCGAACAGCTCCGAGCCGCGCGCATCGTAGAAGTACTTCGAGGGCAGCTGCTTCGGATGACGCGCCAGGCCCTCGAGCACGTCGCTGCGGATGTCCGCATCGCTCGGGTGCAGATCGTAGAGAAAGATCTCACTCGGCAGTGTGCTCATGGCAGATCCCGGGCCAGGCGGATGCCGCTGAACTGCCAGCGATCCCGCGGGTAGAAGAAGTTGCGGTAACTGGCGCGTACGTGCCCGCGCGGTGTGGCACATGACCCGCCGCGCAGCACCCATTGACCGCACATGAATTTGCCGTTGTATTCGCCGAGCTCGCCCGGCAGCGGCTTGAAGCCGGGGTACCCGACGTACGGGCTGCCCGTCCATTCCCATACGTCGCCGAAGAGCTGCCGAGGACCTTCCTGCTGCGGGTGCGGGTCGGCCTGCGGCTGGAACAGACCGTCATCCGCGAAGTGTCCGTGCATCGGGTCGAGCGGCGCGGCGAGCGTTTCCCACTCGGCTTCGAGCGGCAGGCGCGCCCCGGCCCAGCGGGCGAACGCGTCGGCCTCGAAAAAACTGACGTGACAGACCGGCGCGTGCGGATCGAGTTCGAGCGCTCCGCCGAGGGTAAATGCGCTCGACAGATCTTCGGCCCAGTACAGCGGGCGCGTCCACCCCTCGCGTTGCACAGTGGCCCATCCTTCCGCCATCCACAACAGCGGCGTGCGGTAACCGCCGTCGCGGATGAACTCGGCGTACTCGGCGTTGGTGACCGGGCGGTGCGCGATGGCGTGCGGATGCAGCAGTTCGCTGTGCCGCGGCAGTTCGTTGTCGTAGGCGAAGCCCGTGCCGTCATGGCCGGTGGCCGCGATGCCGGTGCGGCCGGCGAGGAAACGCATCGGCCCGGCCGTACAGCTGCGCGTGGCGCGTGCCGCTGTATACGCCGGCTGCAGCGGGTTGCAGGCAAAGAGGTGCTTCAGGTCCGTCAGCATCAGCTCCTGATGCTGCTGCTCGTGATGCAGGCCGAGCGTCAGCACGGCGGCGAGTGCCTCCGGAATGCCGCGCGCCAGACGCTCGAGGACCGCCTCATCGATCTGCGCACGGTACGTGCAGATCTCGGCGAGCGTCGGGCGGGTGAGCAGGCCGCGCGCATCGCGGGCGTGCATCGGTCCGGCGCTCTGATAATACGAGTTGAAGAGGAAGTGCCACTCCGGATGCAGCGGTTCGGGTCCCTCACCGCCACGCCCGAGCACGAAGCGCTCGAAGAACCAGCTGGTGTGCGCCAGATGCCACTTGGTGGGACTGGCGTCCGGCATCGACTGCACCACCGTGTCCTCCGGTGCGAGCGGCGCGCACAGCTCGAGCGTGCGTGCACGCACGCGCGCATACCACTGGCTCAAACCGTCCGGTGAGTCTGCAGGTGCCGGGTTGTCGCGGGCCAATGGCATGTTTTGCAGGCGAATTGGCGGCGGCACACGGGCCCCGCGCAATCGGTCGCGCCGGCCCCGGGACCGTCCTGTGAGGTGCAGGGTCTATCATTATG
>JAKADE010000095.1 GCA_021820785.1 Pseudomonadota bacterium | reverse complement strand
GCGCGCCTGCGCGATGGTCATCACCAGCATCACCGAGGTCATGCCGAGAATGGCGCCGATGTCGACCGGCACGCTGAACCAGCGCAGCTGCGGGTAGGTATCGAGCGCCAGCGCGATCGGCGCCGCAACGTTGAGCTTGGTGTAATGCACCATCCCGGTGAGCACCGCCGAGACCGCCACATACAGCAGCGTGCACACGATCAAGCTCGACAGAATGCCGATGGGCATGTCCCGCTGCGGATTCTTCGCCTCCTGGGCGGTCGTCGAAATTGCATCGAAACCGATGTACGCGAAGAAAATGACGCCCGATGCGGTGAACACTCCGCCCCAGCCGTACTGATCCGGACGTCCGGTCGGCGCCGGAATGAACGGATGCCAGTTGCTGTGCTGGATGAAGCCCATGCCAAGCACGATGAACAGCACCACCACCGCGACTTTCAGCGTGACGATGACGGTATTGAACTCAGCGGACTGCTTGATGCCGATGTAACACACGGTCGCCAGCGCCAGCACGATCAGCACTGCCGGCACGTTCAGAATCGCGCCCGAGGCAATCACCGAGAAGCTGTTCGGCGCGGCCTGCATGAACGGGGCATGCGAGAGTGCATCGGGCAGATGCACCCCGAAGGTGGCGAGGAGTCGCGCCACGTAACCGGACCAACCGACCGAGACCGTCGCCACCGCGAACAGGTACTCGAGCACCAGGTTCCAGCCGATGAACCAGGCGATGCCCTCGCCGAGCGTGGCATACGTATAGGAGTAGGCGCTGCCGGAGACCGGGATCATCGCGGCGAATTCGGCGTAACACAGTCCCGCGAACGCACACCCGATGCCGGCGATGATGAACGAGAGCACCAGCGCCGGTCCGGCATACTGCGCGGCCGCCACGCCGGTGAGCACGAAAATCCCGGTACCGATGATCCCCCCGATACCGAGCATGGTGAGCGCCGTGGCCGAGAGGGTCCGCTTGAGCTGGTGTCCCTCGGCGTCCGAAGCGTCCGCTGCCTCGATTTCGGCGACCGATTTGGTTGCAAAAATCTGTCTTATCATTCCGGGACTGTACACAAGGACATCCCGGATTGCGAGTCCGCCCGCCGACCCGAACAGGCGGTTCAGCGCGCGCGCATTTCCTCGGGAATGTAAGGTGCAAACAGCTCAAGCAGGGCCGCATACACCTTCGGGTTACCGGCCACGACGTGCCCGCCCTGCTGGTACGGCTCGCCGCCCGGAGTGCCGATGTGACCGCCGGCTTCCTGCACCAGCAGCGTGCCGGCCGCGGTGTCCCAGGGGGCGAGTCCAAACTCCCAGAACCCGTCGATGCGCCCGGCAGCCACATACGCCAGGTCGAGCGCTGCGGCCCCCGGCCGGCGGATGCCGGCGGCGACCTGCGTAGCCGCCTTGAGCATCGAGAAATAGGCATCGAGATACCGGTCATTGGCGCGGAACGGGAAGCCCGTGCCGAGCAGCGCACCCTCGAGCGTACGCTGCTTGCTGACGCGGATGCGCCGGTTGTCCAGATGCGCACCGCCGCCGCGCGAGGCGGTGAACAGCTCCTGGCGCATCGGATCGTAGACGACCGCGTGCTCGAGCCGCCCGCTCTGCTCGCAGGCGATCGACACGGCGAACACCGGAAAGCCATGCAGGAAGTTCGTCGTGCCGTCGAGCGGATCGATGATCCAGCGGACCTCATGCTCACCCTGCGCGCCACTTTCCTCCGCGAGGATGGCATGGTGCGGGTAATGCCGGCGGATGACCTCGACGATCTGCGCCTCGGCGGCCCGATCGACCTCGGAGACGAAGTCGTTGCGTGCCTTCGCCGTCACGGTCAGCGACTCGAGGTTGTTCATGCTGCGCACGATCACCTCGCCGGCGCGGCGCGCGGCGCGGACCGCGATGTTCAACAGTGCGTGTGCGGCCAAATCCCCGTCCTCAGGGCAGCTCGTCCGCGGCCGCCTTGCGGGCGGACGGGAAGATGTGCTCGGCGGTCAGACCGCACTCGAGCGCGATGGCGCTGGAGATGTAGATCGAGGAGTACGTGCCGGCGAGGATGCCGATCAGCAGCGCGGCCGAGAAGCCGCGCAGCACCGGGCCGCCGAGCACCAGCAGCGCCACCACGACGATCGAAGTCACCACCTTGGTCATGATGGTACGTGAGAGCGTCTGGTTGATCGCCTGATCGAGCACGACGTTCGGCGCAAGCCGCCGGTTGCCCTCGAAGCGCTCGCGAATACGGTCGAACACCACCACGGTGTCATTCAGCGAATAGCCGATCACCGCCAGCACCGCCGCGACCACGTTCAGATCGAAGGAGATCTGCGTGAGGGCGAAGAAGCCGAGCACCAGGATCGGGTCATGCAGCACCGCAAGAATGGCGCCGAGGGAGAGTCGCCAGGTGTGGAAGCGCCAGGCGATGTACAGGAAGATGAACAGCAGCGTGAACGCGAGCGCCCAACCGGCGCTCTTCTCCAACTGCGAGCCGACCTGCGGCCCGACCACGGAGAGCGACTGCACGGTAGCCCCCGCGTTGACCTGCTTCAGCGCGTTCTCCATGCGCGTGCGCAGCTCCGTGGAGGTCTGGTGCCGCTCCGGCGGCAGGCGCACGGCGATGGTTCGTGACGTTCCGACGTATTCGACCACCGCGTCCCTGAAACCGGCGGCAGCGACCTTTTCCCGCACTGCCGAGAGATCCGCCGAGGTCGGGAACGTCGCCTGCACGGTGACGCCGCCGGTGAAGTCGATGGCCAGGTTCAAACCGCGCGTGAACAGCAGCACGAACGAGGCAATCATCAGCACGATGGACAGTCCAAACCACACCTTGCGTGTGGCCATGAACTGGAAGTTGGTTTGATGGCTGAAAAATTCCACGTGCAATCCCCTAGATGTGCAGCCGGGCGATCTTGCGCCGCCCGCCGTACATGAGCGTCACCAGCGCGCGGCTGCCCATCAGCGAGGTGAACATCGAAGTGGCAATGCCGAGCGTGAGCACCACGGCGAAACCGCGGATCGCGCCGGTGCCGAAGATCCACAGCACCAGGCCGGCGATCGCGGTGGTCACGTTCGAATCGGCGATCGCCGAGAACGCCTTTTCGAATCCGGCCCGGATCGCCGCCTGTGGCGTGACGCCCTTGCGCAGCTCCTCGCGGACACGCTCGTAAATCAGCACGTTCGCATCGACCGCGATGCCGACGGTGAGGATGATTCCGGCGATGCCCGGCAGCGACAGCGAGGCGTGCATCATCGACAGCAGTGCCGTCAGCAGCACGACGTTCGCCACCAGGACCGCATCGGCCACCAGCCCGAAGACCTTGTAATAGAGCGCCATGAACAGCAGTACGCCGGCCATACCGATGATCAGCGCCATCATGCCCATGCGGATATTGGCCGCGCCGAGGCTCGGGCCGATGATGTTCTCCGACACCAGGCTGATGGGCGTGACGAACGAGCCGGAGCGCAGCAGGATGGCCAGATCCTGCGCCTCCCCGAGGGTCAGTCCGGAGATCTGGAAACGATCGGCGAACACCCCGTCGATGGTGGCGTCATTGATCACCTTCTCGGTAGTCACCTGCCGCGTGACCTGCTTGCCATCCTCTTCGCGGGTTTCGGTGTGCTTGGTGATGAGCACCACGCCCATCTGCTTGCCCACATTCTGCTTGGTGGTGCGCAGCATGCTCTCGCCGGCCCGGCTGTCGAGCGTGATATTGACGGCCGGTCCCTGCTGGCTCTGGCCCACCGTGGCATTGGTGAGCTGATCTCCGGTGGCGATCACCTCGCGCTTCAGCAGCACCGGAATGCCCATCGAGGTGTTCGTGTACAGCTTGTCGCCGAGCGGCACGTTGCCGGTCTGCTGCGCCTCGAACGCGCTGTTCTCCATGTCGTTGAGGTGGAATTCCAGCGTCGCGGTCTGACCGAGCAGGTGCTTCACCTCGGCCATGTTCTGCACACCCGGCAGCTGCACGTCGATCCGGTCGTTGCCCTGGCGCTCGACCTTCGGTTCCGAGACGCCCAGCTGGTTGGCGCGGTTGCGCAGGATCGAGATGTTCTGCTCGATCGCGTAGTTCTCACGCGCGAGGATCTTCGCCGCCGGCATCGTCGCCTGGATGACCGCGCCGCCGGAGCCGGTGCTCGTAGTGATGGTCAGGCCACGCAGAGGATCGGCCAGAGCGCGCTGCGCGATGGCCAGGTTCGCATTCGGTGCAAGCGTGATCTGGATCGTGTTCGGCAGCGTGCTGCCGTCGAGCGCGACATCCGCGATGCCGGCCACCGGCACCTTCGCATCCGCCAGCGCCCGAGAAGCATCCTGGGTATAGGTCTGCAGGATCTGGCGAACCGCACTCTTGATGTCGACCTGGTAAAGCAGATCGAGGCCACCGCTCAAGTCCAGGCCGAGCGGCATCGGCTTCAGCCCCAGGGCGCGCAGCCACCCCGGGGTGCGCGGCACGAGCGTCTTGGCCGAGATGTACTGCTTCTTGAACTGGCCTTCGATGGCGTCACTGCCGCGCAGCTGATCCGGCACGTTCGCGAACCGCACGATCAGCCGACCGTTCTGGATATACGCCCGCCGGAACGGGATTTTCTGCTGCTGCAGGAACGAGGTCACGACGTGCGTCTCGGCGCTGGTCACCGGGGAGTGGTCCGAGTGGGCCAGCTGCAGCGCGGGGTCCTGACCGAACACGTTCGGCAGCGCGAACAGCAGGCCGAGGGCAAGGACGGCCGCGATCAGGATGTACTTCCAACGGGCGTATTCGAGCATGGCTTACGCGCTTTTCAGGGTGCCCTTGGGCATCAGGGCGTTGACCTGGTGCTTCTGCACCTTCACCTGCACGCCCTCGGCGATCTCGAGCGTGACGAAATGCTCGCCGACCTCGACGATGCGTCCGAGGAGCCCTCCGCTGGTGACCACCTCGTCACCCGCCGAGAGCTTGGAGACCAGCGTCTGGTGCTCCTTCATCTTCTTCTGCTGCGGCCGGATCAGCAGGAAATACATCCCGATGATCACCGCGCCCATCAGCAGCAGCGAGGGCAACGGGCTCGGGCTGGCTGCCGGGGCGGCCGTGGCGGCCCAGGCCGTGGGAATCAATGCATTCATTTAAAAGATCCTCGAGACCACCTCCGGTACCTCTACTGCGGGCCCCGGAGCGAAGGGGCGGCATTATGCCACAGCGTCGGGGCGGGTCCGCCGGCCGAGAAATTCGGCGCAGAAGGCGGCCAGCCGGCCCGCCTCGATGGCCTCGCGCAGACGGCGCATCAGCCCGAGGTAGAACGCCAGGTTGTGGATGGTGTTCAGCCGGCTGCCCAAGATCTCCTTGCAGCGGTCCAGGTGGCGGAGGTAGGCACGGGAGTAATTCCGGCAGGTGTAGCAGCCGCACTCGGGATCCACCGGGCCAGTATCGCGTTCGTGCACGGCATTGCGGATGTTGATCACGCCTGCGGAGGTGAACAGGTGGCCATTGCGGGCATGCCGGGTCGGCATGACGCAATCGAACATATCCACGCCCCGCAGCACCGCCGCGATGATGTCCTCCGGTCGCCCGACCCCCATCAGGTAGCGCGGCCGATTCGCAGGCATGTGCGGCACGAGCGCCTCGAGGATGCGCAACCGCTCGGCCTCCGGCTCCCCGACCGCCAATCCCCCGATCGCGAGCCCCGGCCAATCGAGGCGCGAGAGTGCCTCGAGCGAGGCAAGGCGCAGGGCCGGGTACATGCCGCCCTGCACGATGCCGAACAGTCCACCCGGCGGCTCGTCGCGGTAGTAGCGCCGATGGCCACGCTCGGCCCAGCGCATCGAGCGTTCCATGGACTGGCGCGCCTCGGACTCGCTCGCCGGGTACGGGGTGCACTCGTCGAAGGCCATGGCGATGTCTGAGCGCAACCCGAGCTGCACCTGCATCGCGTCCTCGGGCCGAAGGCGCACTTCGCTGCCGTCGATCGGCGAGCGGAATTTGACGCCTTCCTCGGTGATCTTGCGCAGACTCTTCAGGCTGAACACCTGGAATCCCCCGGAATCGGTGAGGATCGGGCGTCGCCAGTGCATGAAGCCGTGCAGCCCGCCGTGCGCGGCGACGTTCTCGACCCCTGGGCGCAGCATGAGGTGGAAGGTATTGCCGAGAATGATTTCGGCGCCGAGCCCCTCGAGCTCCTCCGGCGTCATCGCCTTGACCGTGCCGTAAGTCCCGACCGGCATGAAGGCCGGCGTCTCGACCGTACCGTGGGCGAGCGTAAGCCGCCCACGGCGCGCGGCGCCATCAGTGGCAAGCAATTCGAAGATAGGTCTCACAGGATCACCGTATGGATGGGGTGCGATCGCCAGGCTCAACGCGGTTTCGCGCCGTCCAGGCCGCGCGCGAGGAACATCGCATCCCCGTAGCTGAAGAATCGGTAGCCGGCCTCGACCGCGTGCCGGTAGGCGCCGAGCACCGCGTCGCGGCCGGCGAAGGCGCAGACCAGCATCAGCAGGGTCGATTCGGGCAGGTGGAAGTTCGTCAGCAGCGCGTCGACCACCCGGAACTGGAACCCCGGACGGATGAACAGGCGCGTCTCGCCGGACCAGGGCTCGATCAGCGCCCCGCCGTGGCCGGCACTGTGTTGCGCAGCGGATTCCAGCGCCCGCACGACCGTGGTTCCGACCGCCACGATCCGCCCCCCGCGCGCACGGGTCCGCAGCACTGCCTCGCAAGTCCGTGCCCCGACACTCACCCGTTCCGAGTGCATGACGTGTGCCTCGACCTGCTCGGTGCGAACGGGCTGGAATGTACCGGCGCCGACGTGCAGCGTCACGAACGCGGTTTCGACCCCCCGGGCTGCGATGGCCTCGAGCAAAGGGGTGTCGAAGTGCAGGCTCGCGGTAGGTGCGGCGACCGCCCCCGGCTCGCGGGCAAAGACGCTCTGATAGCGCAGCCGGTCCGATGCATCGGCCGTTCGGGCAATGTACGGCGGCAGCGGCACCTCGCCCCAGCGATCAAAGAATTCCAGGACGGGCCCGGGCACACGCACCCGCCACAGGTCGGCCTGTCGCTCCAGCACCTCGATCGCGCCGCCTGTCGTGCTGATCATAAGTCCAGGTCGGACGGGCTTGCTGGCTCGCATTTGGACGAGGGCTTCGCACTCCGCGCAGGCCCTCTCCAGCAGTATCTCGACGTGCCCTCCCGTCTGCTTCACGCCGTGCAGTCGGGCCGCCACCACGCGGGTGTCGTTGAGCACCAGAAGGTCCCCGGGCTCGAGCCGCGCGGGGAGATCGCGCACCTCAGCATCAGCCCAGGTACCGCTGTCCCGGTCGAGCGTGAGCATGCGGCTGGCGGAGCGATCCGGGAGAGGCGCTTGGGCGATGCGCTCGGGCGGCAGGTCGTAGGAGAAGTCGCTGAGATTCACCCGCGAATGGTACACGGTGCCACGTCGCGCCGGCGCCCCCGCCAGTATCCAGCGCGCGCTCGGCCCCGTATACTCCCACCCTCATGCCCGAGTGGCGGAATTGGTAGACGCAGCGGACTCAGACCACACAACTTGAGCCCTCGCGGAGAAATTCGTGAGGTGAAGCCCGTCAAACTCGGTAGAGGCCCTGAGACCTTCGAGCTCATGCCGAGCCAAGCCCCGCTGCCTGCGGGGAAGGTGTAGAGAGCAGACGGCGGGCACCTAAGGCCGCAAGGCTATGGTGAAGGCGTGCTCCAGCCCACGAACTCCGACGGCCCTGGCCTCGGAGGCGACGAAAGTCGAAGCGGGATGAAAATCCGCCGCCCTTAAAAGCGTGTCGGTTCGACTCCGACCTCGGGCAGACCCACCTCCTTTCGCTGGCGTTCGCTGGCCTCCACCAGCCTCCTCACAGTGCGCCAGCCGCCGGAGCGACCGCCCGAAGTTGACGGGCCGGTATCGACCCATTGCTGCCGGCGACGAAAGTCCGCTCACGGGAATCTGAAATTTCGACCGTAGTGCCGTGGTCGTTACGGTACTACCAATCCAATAATTCACCGCACTTGGAGCATTTTTGCCTCACCATCCAGAGGAATATCAGCGTCCCTGGGTTGCCTCCAATTCCCGGCGGTTTGACTTTCGTGCCGCAACGCGGGCATCGAATGCGGCCTGCAAGGAGAAATGCGACGCCTATCAGCACCAATGGCGCTTCCCTCAGACTCGCCCATTCGAGCGGGATGACTCGTTCAAGCACAGCGAACAACGGGAACATGCTCCCTAGTATCAGAAATGCAATCAGCGCCCTTACTTTTGGCGCTGACCACTTCCGGCTACCACGCGTTGCTTTCATGAGGCCATTAGATTTAACAGTCTGACGCTCGGGACGCGCGACTCGCGCCGCAACGCTCGTAAACCAAGTTTACGCTAAATACACCAAGACTGATTTCTCCCAAGCATTCTCATGCGATGAGGGTCCGCTACTGGCCGAGGGTGTGTGAAAACGCGAAGGCGCCATCTCGTGGGTGTGACAGCGACTCCGTTCGAGGCGAAAACCAGACTGAAATCTAACCCACGTGGCTAAAATTGACATCGCAAAGCTGCAGCGTGTGAGTTTTCACACACCCTCGGCCGGAACTTGCCGATCAGCAGCCCGAGTTCCAGAGGGCCCCGGAGCACGATGCCCGGAGCCCCGACGCCGGGCACGCCGTATCCACGGACGGTAGGGCTCGGCGACGGCAGGGGCTCGATCTT
>JAKADE010000094.1 GCA_021820785.1 Pseudomonadota bacterium | reverse complement strand
TAGCCGGACGCCGGCGTGATGGTGCCGAGCCCGGCGACCATGCCGGTGACCAGCCCGAGCACGCTCGGCTTGCCGAACTTGCGCCACTCCGCGCCCATCCACGAGAGCGCCCCGGCGGATGCGCCAAGGTGCGTCACCAGGATGGCCATCGCCGCCGACCCGTCGGCGGCAAGTGCGCTGCCGCCGTTGAATCCGTACCAGCCCACCCAGAGCATCCCTGCCCCGACGATGGTGAGCATCATGTTGTGCGGCGGCATGGCAATGTGCGGAAAGCCCTTGCGCTCGCGCAGCACCAGCGCGCTCACCAGCGCCCCGGTACCGGCGGTCACGTGCACCACGATGCCGCCGGCGAAATCGAGCACGCCGAGCCGTGCGAGCCAGCCGCCACCCCACACCCAATGGCACACCGGCAGATACACCAGCAGCAGCCACAGGCCGCTGAACCACAGCACCGCGCTGAACTTGATGCGCTCGGCGAACCCGCCGATCACCAGCGCCGGCGTGATGATGGCGAAGGTCAGCTGGAACATCGCGAAGGCGGCCTGCGGCGTCGTGCCGTGCAGTGCCGTGCGGCCGATCCCGCCGAGCCACCCGGTGTGCGGCGCGCCGATCAGTGCCTGCAGGCCCCCGCCCTGCCCGAACGCCAGTCCGTAGCCGCCGAGCACCCACAGGATGCTCACCAGGCAGGCGATGGCGAAACACTGCATGGCCACCGACAGCACGTTCTTGCTGCGGACCAGGCCGGAGTAGAACGCGACCAGTCCGGGCAGCGTCATCGACAGCACCAGTGCCGTCGCGGTGAGCAGCCAGGCGGTATTGCCGGAGTTGAGGTGCGCGGGCCCCGCTGCGCCGGCCGCATGGGCCGGAACCGCAGCGCTCAGCACGCACACGCAGGCCGCCGCGGCGGCAGAGACGGAGACGCAACGACGTGACACGGAGCCCCTCGAACCGGCGTGGCCGCCGACAGCCGAATCGCCCGACCGTGGGCGAATCGACACAGATTCTGGGTGCGGCCGGCGCGCAAAATCAAGAACCCTTGGGCATGCATTCATGCCGGCCCGTGCCGCGCCGGCAGCGCGATGCGGTCATGGGGGGCCGGGAACAGTGCGCGCCGCGCGGGCCGCACACGGCCCCGGGCGGCGAGACCCTGGGTCGGGCGAGGACCTGACGCCCCGCCCCGCCCCGCCCCGCGCGGCGCAGAGTCTATGGCCCCGGGGACGCCATGTCGGCAAACCGGAACGGCACGCCGCACCCGCCCAGCCCGCAATACCCGTCCGGGTTCTTCGCCAGATACTGCTGGTGATAATCCTCTGCGTAATAGAACGTGGGCCAGGGCGCGACCTCGGTGGTGATCGCACCGTGCCCGGCGGCCGTGAGTCGCGCCTGATAGGCGTGCAGCGACGCCTCGGCCGCCTCCCGCTGGGCCGCATCTGCGGTGAAGATCATGGAGCGGTACTGCGTTCCCTCGTCACCGCCCTGACGCATGCCCTGCGTCGGGTCGTGCGACTCCCAGAACGCCTTCAGCAGCGTCTCGTAGCTGATGCGCGCCGGGTCGTACACCACGCGCACCACCTCGGCATGACCGGTGAGCCCGCTGCACACCTCGCGGTAGGTCGGATTGGGGGTCGTGCCGCCGGCATAGCCCGCGGCCGTCGAGTACACCCCGGGCAGCTCCCAGAAGAGCCGCTCGACGCCCCAGAAGCAGCCCATCGCGAACAGCGCCTCGCGCATCCCCTGCGGGAACGGCGGCACGATGCGGTGACCGGTGACGAAATGTTCGGGCGGCACCTCGAGCGCGGCGCTGCGCCCCGGCAGCGTCTCGTGGGCCTCGGGCAGGGTCATTTTCTTGTGCAGCGATGCCATGGCGATGTCCTCCAGTGCACATGATAGCGCGTCGCGGGGGCGCTCTTGCGCCTGCGCCGCCTGGCACCTTAAGCTTCGCGCGCCATGGGAATCAGCCAGCCACAGAACCTGAAGAGCCCCCACACGGATCGGCAGCGGCCCTATGGGGTGCGCGTGAGCCTCAGTCCCGGGGATCCGTTTCGCAAGCTGGTCGGGCCGGAGTGGCACCGACTGCACTGGTACGTCACGGCCGCCGAGCGCGACGCAGCGCTCAGCGAAATGAGCCGCCGTCACCAGTACTCGCGCGCCGGCGACAAGCCCGCCCTGGTGTTCGAGAAGGTCGAGAACCTGGTCGAGAGCCACAGGGTCTGAGCGCCCCGAGGCGCCGAGCGCCTCAGAACGTGCGACCGAGGAACAGGTAGTACGACTGGCTGCCGTGGTCGTCGAAGCCGCTGCCCAGGTACAGCGGCCCGAGGAACGTGTCGAGCCCGAGAAAGACGCTTGCATCCTTGTGCAGCGTGTTCCAGCGCACCTGGCTCAGGTTCTGCCACACATTGCCCGCCTCGAGCGACATGCCGAGGTAGATCGGCACCCCGAGATACCCCGGACCGCCGCGGTCGATTTCGCGGTACACCGACACGGTCGCCACCCCGAAATGCGGACCGTACAGCGAGTACGGCTTCAGTCCCGAGAGGTTCAGGAACCCCCCGAGCGGGAACTCCATGCGCAGGTTCGTGGCGCGGTTCAGCAGACTGCCACCGGAGAATGCGAACGCCACGGTATTGCGGTCGTCCCAGGTGTGCGCCGCCAGGTAGTGCAGCGTCACCCGGTTGTAGCTCGAGAGCGCCCCGACCACATTGTGTGCGCTGCTCCACTGCAGCGTTGCCTGCTCGCCGGAGTGCGGGAAATCGATGTTGTCGAGCGTGTCGTAGCTGAAGCGCAGGAAATAAGTCAGAGAGCCGAAACTCTGCAGCGGCGGGAACGGCAGCGCCGGATCGTTCGGATCGCCGATGTTCAGCCGCGAGTGCCCCTCTTCGCGGTACACCCCGGCGCGGATCTCGCCCCAGTCGCCGAATTGCTTGCCGAAGTCGAGTCCGTAGCGGAACGTGTGCTCACGGTACTGCGCGCGCACGCGCTGGCCGATGAAGAATGGCAGATTGCTCGCGGCAATCGAGACCTTCGGCAGCACGAACCAGCCGGAGAACTTCGAGAACGGCAGGTACACCTCGGTGGCGAGCTGGGAGGTCTGGCCGATCTCCCCGTCCGTCACCCACTCCCCTCCGGGACGGGTGATGTCGGACATGACGTAGCGGGCGGCCGCCTCGTAGGTCGCGTCGCCGGAGAAATCATCCTGCAGGCTCAGTCCGAAACGCAGGTAGTTCGGGCCGATCGAGGCGCGACGCGCATCGATCAGCAGACCGTAGCGACCGGCGCGGCGCACCAGTTGGTAATCGAGGGTGTCGAAGCCGCCCTGGCCGTACAACGTGGTGATCCGCCGCGAGATCGCATTCGGATTCATCCGCTTGCCGATCATGTCGCTGAAGAGCTTCTCGATGGGCGCGGAGTAGCTGCTCGAGCCGGTGCGTACCTCGACGAACGCGATCCGCGGCGGTGCGCGGCGCAGCCGCACGCGCCGCTGCTGGTAGCGCCGGTAAGCCGCCGGACTCACCGAGAACGCCGCGAGACGCTTGCGCATCTTCCAGGCGGCCGCCTCACCGATCGCCAGCAGGCGGTTGACGTTGCCGAAGTCGAACGAGGAGATGCCCTGGAGGTCCGGCTGGATGAGGACATCGTGCGGCCCGAGCGTCGCCAGCTCCCGGTCCGAGCGGCGTCTCATCAGGATCGCGAGGGTCTGGGCGCTGATGCCGGCCACGCCGTTGAGCCGCCGCGGCGGCTCCATCGGGTAGCTGACATCGACCACGATCAGCACATCGACGCCCATCGCACGCGCAACGTCGATCGGCAGGTTGTCCGAGACGCCCCCGTCGATCAGCAGCTGGCCGCCGCGTGCGACCGGCGCGAACAGGCCCGGCACGGACATGCTGGCGCGCATGGCGCTGGTCAGATCGCCGGAACTCATCACCACCTCCGCGCCCGTGGCGAGGTTGGTGGCGACAGCGCGAAACGGCGTCGGCAGGTCGTTGAAATTCGTGATGCGCGCCACCGGCAACGTCAACCGGCGCAGGATCTCGGTGAGGCTCTGCCCTTCGATCAGCCCTTCCGGCAGCACCAGGTGTCCGTGGCGCACCCCGATGCGGAAGTTGACCAGGAAGTTGTCGTCCTCCTCCTTGCGCCGCAACGTCAGATCCTGCCGTGGCGGCTGGTCGCGAAACGCCTCCTGCCAGTTGAGCGAGCGCACCACCGACTCGATCTGTCCGGCGTTGAGGCCGCTCGCGTAAAGGCCGCCGACCACCGCGCCCATGCTGGTGCCGGCAATGGCATCGATGGGCACGCGCAGCTTCTGCAGCACCTTCAGCACCCCGATGTGCGCCAGACCGCGCGCCCCGCCGCCGGAGAGCACCAGCCCGATGCGCGGCCGGCGCAAGGCGCCCGCCCGCAGTGCCGCCGGGTGGAGCACATACACCCCGGAGCGCAGGCGTGGCGCGGCCGCCGCCCACGGCATGCCGAGCAGCAGTGCGAGCACGAGCAACGCGCCGCGCATCCCGGGCGCTCTGAGGGATTTCATGCGCGGCAGAATATCAGCATCGCGGGCCGATCTGCCGGCCGGGCGAGGCAGGCACCGGATGCGGTACGATAGCGCGCCCATGCTGTACCTGATCCTGCCCTACGCGCTGTCACTCGCTCTGATCGTCCATTGCATCAAGACCGGGCGCAACTGGATCTGGGTCTGGGTGATGTTGTTCCTGCCGCTGCTCGGAGCACTCGCATACGCGGCGGTGGAGATCCTCCCGGAACTGTTCGGCAGCCGCACCGCGCAGCGCGCCGGGCGTGGTCTGAAGCAGGCCATGGACCCGTACGGGGACCTGCGCCGCTTCGAGCAGGAGGCGGCGGTCACCGGCAACGTGGCGAGCCGGCAGCGATATGCCGAGGAGCTCGTGCGCCACGAGCGCTACGCCGAGGCGATCGCGCAGTACCGCCAGACCCTGAGCGGCCTGTACGAGCACGACCCGAATCTCATGCTCGGCCTGGCCCGCGCGCAGTTCGGCAGCGGCGAGGCGAGCGCCGCGCGCAGCACCCTCGAGGCGCTGATGCAGCACAATCCGCAGTTCAACTCCCCGGAGCGCCATCTGCTCTATGCGCGCGCGCTCGAGCAGGAAGGCCGCCTCGAGCAGGCGCTCGCGCAATACCAGGCGCTCGCACCGGCCTACCCCGGCGCCGAGGCCGCCGTGCGCTATGCGCAGTTGCTCGAACGTCAGGGGGATCGCGAGACAGCCCGCAAGGTGGCCCGCGAGCTGCTCGAGCGGGCGCGCATCGCCCCGGCGCACTACCGGCGCGCCCAGCGCGCCTGGCTCGACGCGGCGTCCCGGCTGCTCTAGCGCCCGGCGCGGCGCAGTGGCGCGCGGCCGAGAACGGCGCCGAACTCCCGCTCGCCCTCGCCGCGGGCCAAACCCTCGAGCAGCGAATCGCGCATCAGGCTGGCGAACGGCAGCGGGGCATTGACCGCCTCGGCGGCGGCGAGCGCCAGACGCACGTCCTTCAGTCCGAGCCGGGCCTTGAATCCGGCCGGCTCGTAGCGTGACTCGGCGATCACCCGCCCGTAGCCCTGGTAGACCATCCCGGGGAAGAACGTCTGACTGACCAGCTCGAACAGCTGCGCCGGTTCGATGGCGTAGCCGCTGGCGAGCGCGGCCGCCTCGCCCATCGACTCGATCGCCGCCGCCAGCATGAAGTTCATCGCCAGCTTCGCGACATTCGCCTGCGCCGGACGCTCGCCGAAACGCCACGTCTTCTGCCCGATCACATCGAACAGCCCCTGCACCCGGTCGAGGTCGGCGGGCGCTCCGGCGGCCAGGATGTTCAGCTTGCCCGCTGCGGCGACGTCCGGCCGGCCGAGCACCGGCGCGGCGATGTAACCGCAGCCGGCGGCGCCGAACCGGGCTGCGAGTTCGTCGCTCAGCTGAGGAGAGGTGGTCGCCATGTTCACCTGCACGGTGCCGGGCGCGGCGGGCAGCGCCGCCGGGAGCAGCACCTCGCGTACCGCCGCATCGTCGCTGAGGATCGAGAACACGACCTCGGCCGCGCACGCCTCGCGCGCACTCCCGGCCGCCACGGCGCCCGCGGCGACGAGCGGTTCGAGCGGCTGCGGCGAGCGGTTCCAGACGCGCAACCGATGCCCGGCCCCGAGCAACCGCGCGGCAATGGCGCTGCCCATATTCCCCAGTCCGATGAATCCGATGTCCATGAGGGCCTCCATACGTTGAGCTCGGCCTCAGCCGCACGGCCACGACGGGCCGCGCGCAGGTGCCGGAGCGCGATGCTAGCATCGCGCCAGCCAAAGTCCTGCCGGGAGCGAGCCCCATGAGTGTCCTGCCCACCGCCGAGCCCGCCCGCGCCGCGAGCGCGCCAGGGCCCGGGCTGGCGAATGTGATCGAGGCGCGGCCGCGCGACATCGGCGCGCTCACAGTCGCCCGCGTGCTGCCCTCGGTGGCGCGGCGCATGGTCGGCCCGTTCGTCTTCTTCGACCACATGGGGCCGGCGCAGCTCGCGGCCGGCCACGGTCTCGACGTGCGCCCGCACCCGCACATCGGTCTCGCCACGGTCACCTACCTGTTCGAGGGCGAGATCATCCACCGCGACAGCCTCGGCTCGCATCAGGCGATCCGTCCCGGCGACGTCAACTGGATGACCGCCGGACGCGGCATCGTGCACTCCGAGCGCACCCGTGCCGAGCTGCGCCACACCGCACAGCGGCTGAACGGGCTGCAGCTGTGGGTCGCGCTGCCGACGGAGCACGAGGACACCGCGCCGCAGTTCCACCATCACCCGGCCGCCACGCTCCCGGTGCTCGAACTTCAGGGCGCGCGCATCCGGGTGCTCGCCGGGACGCTGTTCGGACAGCGCTCCCCGGTGACGATCCTCTCTCCGCTGTTCTACGCCGATGCGGCGCTGCAGCCGGGATGCGAGCTCACCGTGCCCGCCGAGTGCAGCGAGCGGGCCGCGTACGTGATCGACGGCGAGATCGAGTGCGCCGGGGAGCGAACCGGCCCGGGCCGCATGCTGGTCTTCGCCGCCGGCGCGCCGGTCAGGCTGCGCAGCGAGCGCGGTGCCCGCATCGCGCTCATCGGCGGGGAGCCGGTCGGACCGCGACACCTCTACTGGAACTTCGTCGCAAGCTCCCTCGAGCGCATCGAGCAGGCCAAGGCGGACTGGCGCGCCGGCCGCTTCCCCAGGGTGCCCGGAGACGAGCGCGAGTTCATCCCGCTGCCCGAGGAGCCCTGAGCCGACCGCCATGGCCGAACTGCCCATCACCTTTGCCGATATTCAGGCCGCGCAGCAGCGCCTGGCGGGCGTCGCGCACCGCACGCCGGTGCTGACCTCGCGCACCGCCGATGCCCGCTGCGGCGCGCAGCTGTTCTTCAAGTGCGAGAACTTCCAGCGCATGGGCGCGTTCAAGTTCCGCGGCGCGTACAACGCCGTCGCGCGCCTCGATCCGGCGCAGCGCGCCGCCGGCGTCGTCGCATACTCCTCCGGCAACCATGCCCAGGCGATCGCGCTCGCCTGCCGGCTGCTCGCGAGCCATGCAGTGATCGTGATGCCGAGCGACGCGCCGCGGACCAAGGTCGCCGCCACGCGCGGCTACGGGGGCGAAGTGGTGTTCTACGACCGCTACCGCGAGGACCGCGAAGCGCTCGGCCGCCAACTGGCCGCCGAGCGCGGACTCACCCTGATTCCGCCCTACGACCACCCCGACGTCATGGCCGGTCAGGGCAGCGCCGCGGCCGAGCTGATCGAGACGGTCGGTCCGCTCGACGTGCTGCTCGCGCCGCTCGGCGGCGGCGGCCTGCTCTCCGGCAGCGCGGTGGCCGCCCATGCGCTGAGCCCCGGCTGTACCGTGATCGGCGTGGAGCCCGAGGCCGGCGATGACGGCCGGCAGAGTTTTCGCGCGGGGCGCATCGTGCACATCGCCACACCCGAGACGCTCGCCGACGGCGCGCAGACGCTGCATCTGGGGCAGCACACGTTTGCGGTGATCGCCGCGCGGGTCAGCGACATCGTGACGGTGAGCGACGCGCAACTGCTCGAGGCCATGGCCTGGTTCGCCGAACGCATGAAACTCGTGCTAGAGCCGACCGGCGTGCTCGCTGCGGCCGCCGTGTTCTCAGGCCAGCTCGCACTCGCCGGCAAACGGGTCGGGGTGATCCTCTCCGGCGGCAACGTCGATCTGGCGCGCTACGCGTCGCTGCTCGCCACGCAGCCGGCGGCCGAGGGCTGAGCGCTGCGGCGCGCTCAGACGGCGGCGGCCGGCACCGGACGCGCGCGCGGCGCGTGCGGATCGGGGACCTGCTGCGTGATGCAGTGGATGCCGCCACCGCCGAGCAGAATCTCGCGCGCCGGTACGCCGATCACCTCTCGTCCCGGGCAGGCGCGGCGCAGGATCGCGGCGGCCTCGGCGTCGGTGCGCTCATCGAGCCGCGGCATCACCAGCCCGCCGTTGGCGAAATAGAAGTTCACGTAGCTCGCCGCGAGGCGCTCCCCGGCGTGGCGCGGCTTGCAGGCGGCACTCGCAGCGAGTCCCGCCGCCTCCGCTTCGCTCATGTACAGCGGCCCAGGCATCGGCAGCTTCACCACTTCGATGCGCCGGCCGCGTGCATCGCGCGCGGCAGCGAGACGCTCCCAGGCCTCCTGCGAGCGCTCGTACTGCGGATCGGC
>JAKADE010000093.1 GCA_021820785.1 Pseudomonadota bacterium | reverse complement strand
AACACAGCGGAGCCGGGCACGCTGAAGGCCCCGCCCATTCGCGCGCTATTGGTCTTCAGGTGAGCGTGAGAGTCGCGCACCACCATGCTCAGGAAGCGCGGCCGCATCCACAGATATTGAGTCCTCAGCGCGACGGTCGAACCC
The DNA here is from genome assembly GCA_021820785.1 of Pseudomonadota bacterium. Next base: position 8,532 of record JAKADE010000093.1, on the reverse strand, counting down.
GGGGCTGTGCCTGGTGGGGACGCACGTGTTGGACGGGAGCCGCGCTCACTCCGACAGTCGAGACCGTGCTGGCAGGACGGCGACTATCGAGTACCAGCAGGGTAAGAAGGGAACTCAATGCGGCGGCTCGGCATGCGTCTTCGCGGAGTCGATGATCGGTGTACGGCAAAGGGGGGTCGGTGCTGCACGGGAGACGCCCCGCCGCCGGATTTGCGAAACGGTCCTGCGGAAACCGCTCACCCGCCCGGGGCGACAAGTGACCTACACTGTTCTGCGATGTCACAGGGTCTCGCCGCAGCGAGCAAGAAAGCCAAGGCATGAGCGAAGCAGGAGCCCGGTATCCGCGCACCATCGCGTCGGCCGCCCGACTGCACGGGTCACGGACGGATCGAGAGCACCGATGAGGCGATGGGAAGCGCGGCAAGCCCGCCTGTGCCTGAAGCCAAGCGGTGTCCGGTGGGCGCCGGTCCTCCTCGCCGTTCTGGCGGGTATCTTCAGTGCCGCGGTCTCGGCCGAGCCGGTTCCGGACACCTGCCGGATTCACTATCCGAGTGATGCGCGCATCCCCTGGACGTGCCTGCGCATCCGACGCCAGACGGACGTAAAACAATTGTTCGGTGCCGACTGGCAAGGCGTCCTGCGATTCAACCGCATCGACCGGCGGCACATCTACCCCGGCGTGCGCCTGAAGGTTCCGGAGCACCTCGGACAGGTCGCGAATTTCACCCCGCTACCGCAGACCTACGCGCCGGCGGCCCAGATCCCGAAATTCATCCTCGTGGACCTCACCGAGCAATTCCTCGGGGCATACGATCACGGCAGGCTCGCGATGTCGTTCCCCATGACCTCGGGCGACAATGCCGTTGCCGCGCGCCGCACCCCGGTCGGAATGTTCCGCATCACTGCGTATGACCGCCTGCACGTCAGTTCCCTCTACGACATGGCAGACACGAACAAGCCCTATCCCATGCATTACGCCCTGCGCTTTCTGGTCACGCTCAACGGAGTCGCCGTCTGGATCCACGGTCGGGACGTCCCAGGCTATGCCGCCTCGCACGGATGCGTCGGGCTCTACGATGAGCAAATGCAGAAGGCGTACTACGGCACGCCCCACGTCCCGGTCCTGGAGGATGCCCGCACCCTGTATGAGTGGGCCATCGCGCCGCATCCCGACGACGGCCGGTTTCACACGCTCTCGGATGGACCAACGGTCGAGATCATCGGACAGGCCCCGAACTTCCCGCGCCGCAAGGTCAGGGCTGCGCTCAAGACTGCAACGGCCCGGACTGCATTGCCCGCGACGCCCGGATGCGGGCCGTGAGGGCCGGACTGCGAACGGCGACGAACTGCCATGCCCAAGGTCAGGCGATGTCGGGGTTGTGTCACGGTTGTTCGCCGCCAACTCACTCCGGACGAACTTGAGCCGGCGGGGCGCGCCATGATCCGGCCAACCGGCGCGGCAGACGCGAACAGTCATCCGGGACATGGGATCCCGTCCGCACTGGGTTAAGATACCCATCGCCGGAAAAAATACGGCGTCGAGGACACGCGCGACAGCGCACACAGGCCCGGATCTGGCCGAGAGCTCGGGGAGGTGGGCGCGGACATCCTTGTCCGCATCCGGCACGATGCGATCGTGCCGCCTGCAATCCGATCGAAACGGGAACCGTCGCACCGACTGCCCTGCGGGGCCGCGGCGGACGGAAACCTCTTGAATTCAAACGCGACACGCGAGGCTCACAGATCGGCCATGATGAAACTCCGACCCCATGCGCGGCTTGCCGCCCTCTGCAGCGCCGCGCTGCTGTTCGCCGGCGTGCTCACGGCCCGCGCGGCCCCCGCCGCACCGCGCTCCATGCTGCAACTGGCGCAGCGCATCCATGCCCAGGCGCCGAACATCGGCATGCAGGCCATCACCACCTCGCTCGAGGCGTACTTTCACGTCCGGGAAGAGAAACTCACCGACAAGCCGTTCGTGACGATCGTTGATTACTCGGTGTCGTCCGCACATCGGCGACTGGCGGTCGCGAACGTCGAGAGCGGCAAGGTGCTCTTCTACACCTACGTGGCGCATGGCAAGGGCAGCGGACTGAAGTATGCCACCCACTTCTCCAATCGTCCGGGCACCGATGCGAGCAGTCTCGGGGTATTCCTCACGGCCAACACCTACTACGGCGAACATGGATATTCCCTGCGACTGAAAGGACTGGACCCGAAGTTCAACGGCGACGCGTACCGGCGCGATATCGTCGTTCACAGCGCGTGGTACGTCAGCAAGGCATTCGCACAGGCACACGGCCGCATGGGCCTCAGCTGGGGATGCTTCGCGCTCAGCCGCAAAGTGGAGAGTGCCATCGTGCACCTGATCCAGGGCGCGACGGTACTGGTCGGCTATTACCCGGATCCCCGATGGCTGCGCTCCTCGACATTCCTCAAGGCGAGCGGCTGACTGCCGCTCGACCGGGCCGGGACTGAAGCGATGGAGCAAAGAATCGCCAGTTTCCACACCGATGAGCACGGGGACTGGGTCGCGGATCTGGAGTGCGGACACACGCAACACGTCCGACACAATCCGCCCTGGATCAATCGTCCCTGGGTCGTCACCCCTCAAGGGCGTGCGCAAACGCTAGGCAAGACGCTGAACTGCAAGACCTGCGACGAGACAGGCGTAAGCATCTCAGCGTAGCGCACGAACTTCGCGCAGCCCGGCACGGACGCGCAGCATCGCGGATGCCCGACGCGAGAATCGCGTCAGCTCATGCGGATGGGACGCCCTGAGATGCCGGGCGAGACGCTTCGACGTCCAGGTCGGGCTCCGGTTCCGGCGCCTGCATCTGCACGCGTGTGATGGGTAGCGCCAGCTGCCCGCCGTGCCTGGCGATGATCTGGGCCGCGCTGAGCAGAACATCCTCCTGGACGTCCAGAGACTCACCCCACTGCACTGTTCCGGCGAAGCAATAGATCATGATGTCGAGGGAGTGAGTGCCGTAGTTGGTGAAATTCACCATCTGACTCTGGCGATGATCGATCCCGGGGTGACTCTGGATGTACGCGCGCAACTCCTTCAGGATCGCGGGCAACCGTTCGATGTCGGCATAGCGGACCGGGATGGTCTGCTGGATTCGCCTGGCCTGCATGCGCGGCGGCGTCTCGACCACGTACGTGTTGAAGATATAGTTCGGGACGTAATACGGGCTGGTATCGAATCCGCGCACGCGCGTCGAGCGCCAGCCGATGTGCTCGACGGTCCCGGAAATGTTCATCGCCGGCAGGGTGATCCATTCGCCGATTTTGAACGGCTTGTCGAGGTAGACCACCATGGCACCGAAGACGTTCGACACGACACCCTGGGCGGCAAACCCGATTGCAATTCCGGCGACGCCGCCCACCGTGAGCAGACTGTCAATCGGGAAATGCAGCGCGCGCAGCACCATGAGCGCGGTCAGCACCAGCAGCCCCACACGGGCGGCCTTGCCGATCAAGTCGTAGATCATCGGATCGAGTTCGTGCGCGCGCGGACGCCTGAGGCGCGGATACGCCTCGAGCAGATTCCAGGCCGCCCAGGCGACGACCAGGATGATTGCCGCCTGAAGCGACGGGCCGAGCGCGCCCGCCAGTGCGCGCGCATGAATGCGCTCGTTGATCAGCACGGCAATGACATACGCGCCGCCGAGCAGAATCATCGCCGTCAGCGGGGAGAGCGTCGAGCGATACAGCGCCTCGCGCATCGGTTCGGTGTGGCGCGCGGCATGCGCGATCAGCCGCCGGCCGAGCATCCGCAGCAGCGCTGCGAGCAGCACGCTGACTACGGCGATGATGCCGGCACGCACCGCCAGCGTCTGATACGAACTGAACCAATTCGAGGAAATCATCGGCAAACCTCGGCTATTCGCGCCGCAGCGACGCAAAAGCGCTGCGTTCGCGGATTTCCGCAGACAGTCCGGGTGAGTCTCGCGCACGCGTCCATCCGGCGCAAGGAAACGGGGGCTCATCCCGACGCACGGGCCGAGGACACGTCGTGCAGTTGCGACGATCCACGGCGAGCAGTGTCCGCGGCACACGTGCGCAGTCGACTTCGCCGCATGGGAGGGCAGCGCGGCCGCCCGCAAAGCGCTCACTGCCGACCCGGCAGCGACGTCTATAATGAGCGCCGGACGACGGTCTGTCGCTCGGTGCGCGCGGCAGCGCCCTGATTCACGCCACGACCAGCGCCCGAGTACTCAGCCGCAGTCGGCGGACGGCGCGCCGCGGCACGTGGTCCGATGACCTTCCGCTGCAAGACGAGGCAGTCCGTTGAGCGACACAGACGCCATCAGCCCACCGGGCATGCTCTTCGACGAGATGCGCGTGCGCGCACTATTCGATTCGTTCCTCCAGCAGCTGCAGGATCCGGACGGCGGCCGGGCGTTGTACGCACTGCACGCGCCCGAGGCGCCGGTCCGTTGCGGCGCCGGCGTTGCCTTGGCACGCTCGGTGACGGCAGAGGCGTTCGCGGCAGCCCATCGCGACATCAACCGAAACGGCGCGGCGCAGCTGCCGCAGTTTGCCGCCGGCGCGCTGCGCGGACTCAAAGCCGCAGCGGAGAATCTGATTGCGTGGTTCGAAGTCGAGGAGCGCCACGCGCAGCGTCGTTTGTTCGCTGGCGTTGGCCTGCGCGCCGTGGAGGAAGAGCTGCGCATCGTGTGGTGCACGCCGTCCGAACAGATGCTGCCCTGGTCGTTCGAGGATGGACTGCTGCAGTCGCTCGCTGATTATCCCTGGCTGCGCCGCGGCGAGCCGGTCGCGGCGCGGGCGCTGCTCGATGCGGGCTACTTCCGGCGCTACTGGCGTCCGCCGTTGGCGATCTCGACGCTGCCGGAGGCCCGCTTCAGCTGTCAGATGAGCTCGGCATGCTGCCGCCACGACTACGAGATCACATTGCCGAGCGAGGCGCAGTTGCTGATCGATGCGCTGCCCTGGGCGCGGCTCGCTCCGCAGCTCACCGGCACGCGTCTGCCGGTGCGCGCCGACGGCACGCTGCAGCTGAAATCGCCCGAGGAGACCTGCCGGTTCCTCGGCACGGACAACCACTGCCGGATTCATCAGGCCCTGGGCCGCCAGCCGTTTGGTGCCTGCTGCGTCTTCCCCTTCTCGTTCGCGCACACGCCGGAGGGGATCGCAGTCGGGCTCAGTCCGATCTGCGGCAGCGCACGACTCGGCCTGGGCATCGCCCCGCAGGCGCGGCTCGAGGATCTGCGCGAGCGGCTGGTCCACGCCGAGCCGCGCTCGAGCGAAGTTTTTCGGCTCACGCCCGAGCGCGCCATCCCCTGGGAGCCGTTCCGGGACATCGAAAAGGGTCTGTGCGATTGCTTGGCTGCCGAAGATCTACCGCTGCGCCGCCGGCTGTACGTCGGCGCCCGGCTGCTCGGAGCGCTCGCCGAGGGCAGCCCGATCGAGGTCGCGACCTGGCAGCACGAGCCCATGCCGCCGCTGCGGGACGATCTGCGCGCCGCCATCCACGGCATGCTCGCTCGCCTGCTCACCTGGAATCGTTCGGTGCTGCGCGATCTGCCGCGCGACATCCCGGCCGACCTGGCGCAGTGCGAAATCAGCGAGCCGGCGATGCTGACCGGGATCCTGCGCAACACGCTCTACTGCAAGGTGTATTCGTATCCGCTCGATCTGACGAGCGCGCACAATTACCTGATCGTGCTGTATTTGCTGGCCCTGCTGATGCAGATGGCGAGCGGCGGGCCGCTGCCGCCGCCGATGTGGCGCGAACTCGGCTCGCTCGGCGTGCACGGACTTCTGAAGACCATGCTCAACGAAGGCATGCCGGAGAACTTCCGCACCCTGCTCGGCCGCAGTGAATTCGGGGTGTGGCTGCTCGCCGCCTGAACGCGCCGTCAGTGCCGGCCTGAGTGGCCGAATCCGCCCGCACCGCGCGCACTCTCGTCGAACGATTCGACCACCTCGAGCGCCACCTGCACCACCGGCACCACGACCAGCTGCGCGATGCGCTCGCCGGGCTGGATGATGAATGTGTCGGCGGCGCGGTTCCAACACGAGACCATCAGCTGCCCCTGATAGTCCGAGTCGATCAGCCCGACGAGGTTGCCGAGCACCACGCCGTGTTTGTGCCCGAGACCGGAGCGCGGCAGGATCACCGCCGCGAGGCCCGGATCGTCCAGGTGAATGGCCATGCCCGTCGGAATCAGCTCCGCGCGCCCCGGTGCGAGCGCAAGCGGCGCATCCACACAGGCGCGCAGGTCCATGCCCGCCGACCCCGCAGTGGCGTAGGCCGGCAGCGGAAATTCACGGCCCAGGCGCGCATCTAGGATGCGGATCTTCAGCGGCCGCCCCGCCGCGCCGTTCACGCCGGCACCGTGCCCGGCGCCTGGCGCGCCTCGGCGTAGGAGTTCGCGATCAGCTGCACCAGCTCGCGCGCCAGCGCGATCTTCGGGCCGGCGCCGAGGTCCCGGCGTGCCTCGCGCCACAGCACGATCAGGTGGTTGTCCTCGCAGTCGAACCCTTTGGTGTGACTGACTTCATTGGCCGCGATCATGTCGAGATTCTTGCGCAGCAGTTTGGCGCGTGCGTTGTGTTCCACGGATTCGGTTTCGGCGGCGAACCCGACGACGAACGGCCGGTTCGGTCGGGCCGCGACGCTCGCCAGCACGTCGATGGTGCGTTCCATCTCGAGCTGCAGCCGCTCGCTCGTCTTCTTGATCTTCTGCCCGGACGGGTGCGCCGGGCGGTAATCCGCGACCGCCGCCGTGGAGATGAAAATATCGGCGCTGGCGACCTCTGCCTCGACCGCCGCATGCATCGCCTCGGCGGTCTCTACGTCCACGCGCCGCACGCCGGGCGGCGTCGGCAGCGCCACCGGCCCGCTGACCAACACGACCTCCGCGCCCGCCTCGCGCGCGGCCTGGGCAACTGCAAAGCCCATCTTGCCGGAGCTGCGGTTGCTGATGAAGCGCACCGGATCGATGCGTTCGCGGGTCGGACCCGCAGTGATCAGGACGCGGCGGCCGCGCAGCGGTCCGGCCGCGGGCAGCAGCGCCTCGAGCCGCTCGGCGAGTTCGTTCGGCTCGAGCATGCGGCCCTCGCCGATCTCACCGCAGGCCTGGGCGCCCTCGGCCGGGCCCAAAATCTGCACGCCGCGCGCGCGCAGCTTCTCGATGTTGGCGACGGTCGCGGCGTTGGCCCACATCAGACGATTCATCGCCGGCGCCACCGCAATCGGCGCGGCGCTCGCCAGGCACAGCGTCGCCAGCAGGTCATCGGCACGCCCCTGGGCGAGCCGGGCGAGGAAGTCCGCGGTGGCCGGCGCCACCAGCACCGCTTCGGCCCAGCGCGCAAGCTCAATGTGCCCCATCGCGGCTTCCGCAGTGCTGTCCCACAGATCGGTGCGTACGGGCCTGCCGGAGAGGGCCTGGAAGGTGAGCGCGCCGATGAACTCGCGGGCTGCGGCGGTCATGACCACCTGCACCTCGGCGCCGCGCTCGCGCAGTCGCCGCACGAGCTCTGCGCTCTTGTAGGCGGCGATGCCCCCGGTGACACCGAGCAGAATGCGTTTGCCTTGCATGGCGGGGATTATCCGGCCCGGCTCCCCGCCGACGCAAACCGGTCGTGCGCATTTGTGCACGAACCGAGAGGGTATTCCTCTGCCCAAGGCGCCCGCCGGGCGCGAGGATCGGGCGCCGCGCATCGGAGTTGCCCCATGTCACTGAATGCTTCGGTTCCGAGACTCGCCATCCGCGACTGGCCGCGCACCGAACGGCCGCGCGAGAAACTGCTCGATCGCGGCCCACGGGCCCTGTCCGACGCGGAACTGCTCGCGCTGCTGATCGGATCGGGAACGCGCGGCTGCTCGGCGGTCGAGCTCGCCCGCGGTCTGCTCGGAGATTTCGGCTCGCTGCGTGCACTGCTGCTCGCCGAGCGGTCCCGCTGGACGCGCAAGGGTCTCGGCCCGGCTCGCTATGCCGCCGTTCAGGCCGCCGTGGAGCTGGCGCGCCGGCACCTGCAGGAAGAGCTGCGCTCAGGCCTGCCGCTGACGACGCCCCAGGCCGCGTTCCGCTTCCTGCAGGCGCAGCTGCGCGACCGGCCCTACGAGGTCTTCTGCTGCCTGTACCTCGACAACCGGCACCGGCTGATTGCATTCGAGGAACTGTTCCGCGGCACGGTCGACTGCGCCCAGGTTCATCCGCGCGAGGTGCTGCGCCAGGCGCTGCTGCATAATGCGACGGCGCTGATCCTGGCGCACAATCACCCCTCGGGTGGCCTGGAGCCAAGCCCGGCGGACGAGGCCATCACACGGCGGCTGAAAGCCGGCCTGTCGCTCATGGACATGCGGGTGGTGGATCACGTCATCGTCGGCGGCAGCCACTGCTACTCCTTCGCCGAGCACGGGCTCCTGTGAGGGAGGCTTGCCGGAGCAGCAGACTGCTGGTATAAAGGCCGGCTCCTGCGGGCAGGTAATCCCTTCCCGTGCCAAGTATTTGATTTTTAAGGTCGTTGCATATGTCGCGCGTCTGCGAGATCACCGGC
>JAKADE010000092.1 GCA_021820785.1 Pseudomonadota bacterium | reverse complement strand
TCCCGGTCGATCTGCTCGGCGAACTCGTATCGATCGGCACACTGATGGCGTTCGTCACGGTGTGCATTGGCGTGCTGGTGCTGCGCTACACGCGCCCGGACCTGGAGCGCCCGTTCCGCGTGCCGATGCCGTGGCTGACGTGTACGGCCGGAGCGCTGGTCTGCGGATTCATGATCTACAAGCTGCCCGGCAGTACCTGGGTGCGTCTGGTCGTGTGGACGCTGATCGGGGCGCTGGTGTATGGCTTTTACGGGTATCGGCACAGCAAGCTGCGCACGCGGGTCGCCGAGCCCGCACGCTGAGCCGGCCGGCAGGCGGGGCGCCCGCGGGGAGCGGGCGCCCCGAGCCCGCAGCGGGCACGACACGTCAGGTCATTGACGATGGATAGCGCGCAAATCCGCATCGTACTGGTCGAGCCGTCCCACCCGGGCAACATCGGCGCGGTTGCGCGCGCGATGAAAAACATGGGTCTCGAGCAACTGGTGCTGGTGAGCCCTCGGCAGTTCCCCGACCCGGAGGCGAGCGCCCGGGCGTCGGGCGCCGATGACGTGCTAGAGCGGGCACGCGTCGTGGCCACCCTGGCGGAGGCACTGGAGGGCTGCGGGTTCGTGGCCGCCACGACCTCGCGCGAACGGGATCAGCATTTCCGCATCGCCGATGTGCGCGATGCGGCGGCACGGCTCGCGCTTGAATCCGGTCGTGGGCCGGTGGCCGTGCTGTTCGGGTCCGAGCGGGCTGGCCTCACCAACGAGCAGCTCGAAGCGGCGCATCTGCTGGTGAGCATCCCGGCGAGTCAGGCGTATCCCTCGCTTAATCTCGCCATGGCGGTGCAGATCGTGGTCTACGAGCTGTTCCGCACGCGCGGCGTCACGATCAACCCGGCGCCGGCGGCCGGTCCGCTCGCCGAACCGGCGGATCTGGAACGGCTGTACACGCATTTTGCCGAGGTGCTCGAGGAAGTGGATTTTCGTGACCGCACCCAGAGCGGCACGCACCTCATGGCGCGGATTCGACGCTTCCTGCAGCGTGCCGAGCTGGATCGCAACGAGGTGAACATCCTGCGCGGATTCCTCACCGCAGTGCAGCGCCGCAGACGGCGCGCGGGGGAGCACTAGCCTCCCCCGCGGTCCGGTCAGGTCCCGGACGTCAGCGCGAGTGCGAATACCCGTCCGTTCACCGAGTGCAGCACCAGCCGGTAGCGACCGGCGGGCAGATGCAACCCGGGGACGGACGGCGGCAGCGTGATGGTGGCGCGGGCTCCGACTTTGGCGGTGATGCCCGCGTACCCGGCGCCAAAATGGTTGTAGGGGTAATCGTTGACGAACGCGCCCGGTGGCAGTGCCGCGAGCGCGCGGCTGCCCCAGTGCTCCACGCTCTGTCCGCCCGGTCCGAGCAGGTCCGCACGCACCACATTGGCGGGCGCCGCCGGTGTGCCGCCATCGAGGTAGGCGTCAAAGCGCACGGTGCCCTCGGCGCTGAGCCGGCCTGAGGAGAGGCTGATGTGGTGCGCGGCGGGACTCACCGGGCCACCGTGAAACGGCGTCAGCACCGAACCCCGGTAGTAGTTGTAGGTGAGCACGACGAACAGCGCCGTCACCGTGACGCCGAGAATGCTCCAGCGCTTGAGCCGCTCGAGCGGCCACGGGCCGCTGCCGAACCATTGGAACCAGCCGGCGGCCGCGAGATTCGGCCGGCGTTTCAGCAGCCAGGCATCGAGCGACCAGGCGCCGCCGCCGGCGAGCAGCAGGGCCACCCCCATGCCGAAATTCGCCGACGCCATGGTCCACTCATCGATGCACGTGGCGCCCTGCCAGCCGAACAGCAGCATCAGCACGAAGCTCAGGCCGATGGTCACGAGGGCGGACAGCCGCGTCATGAACCCGAGCAGCAGAAACAGCCCGAACACCAGCTCGGCGGCACTGAAGAGAATGACGCCGGCATAGAGCAGCACGAAGTGGTGCAGCAGGTAGTCCACGACGTGCCCGGTGCCGAGCAGCGCCCCCGGCATCGCCGTCTGGAACTTGTTCGCCATCCAGCTGGTCGCGTGCGGGTCGAGCTTGGCCGGCGCGTAGATGAAGCGCCGGCTGCCGCCGCCCCAGTAGATCCAGCCCTGTACGAAGCGCACGGCGAGCAGTGCAAAGCCGAGTTGCCGCCAGAGACCGGCGGTATCGGCGACGGCAGCCCGCGGCGCGGTAGGTGTGCTCATGGGGTGCTCCGGGGGCCGTTTCAGCGGCGCTGCGCGGCGCTCGGCGGCGCCGGTTTGAAGCCGTATCGGGCGAAGATGCGCTGTGCGGTGTCCGAGCGCAGGAACGCGAGCCAGGCGCGTGCGGCCCGCGGATGCCGCGCACCACGCACCATTGCGGCGGCGTAGGTCGCCGTCACGTTATCGGCCGCCGCAATGTCGACGTGACTCAGCGGGTGTCCGATCTGCTCCTGGAAGATCGCCTCGGATTTCCATGTGACGCCGGCATCGGCGATGCCCTGCATCAGGAACAGCGGTGTCTGGCGATGGTGGATGTGCGTGAGGATCGTCTGCCCGTCGGCGACTTTGCTCACGTACACCGTGCGGGCGAGCGCCGGGCCGCCGGCGCGCTCGAGCGCCATGCGGATCTGGCGCGCCACACCTTCCCAGGCCGGGTTCGGCATCACGAGTCGCACGCCGGGCCCGCCGAGGTCGGCGAGGCCCGTGATATGCGCCGGATTGCCGGCCGGCACCATGATGGTCAGGGTGTTGGTCGCGTACGGGACGGCGGGCGGCACGAGCCGCCGTGCCGCGATCTGCCCCTGAACTTTCTTCAGTCCTGCCGCATACACATCGGGAGCAACGGTGAAGGTCAGGTTGCCGGAGGTGAACGTGCCGCCGTTCGCCATGGCCTTGATCAGGAGGCCGGGCGGCAGCGTGACGTAGAAGATCCGTCCGCGCAGCCGCGGATGTTGTGCCGAGAACGCCCGCACCAGCGGCGCCATCGCGAAGTAGTAGTTGCCGCCGACGAAAATCACGAGCGCCGGGCGATCGAGGCTGCCGTGGAAGTCCGGCATGTCGTCGACTTCCGGTACGGTGAAGCGCAGGCCCTGGTGCAGCGCCGGATCGTTCGCACCCTGCGACCAGGGCGGATACAGTCGCTCGGCGTAGTGCGGCGGCGCCGCGGCGCGGCCGGCGCCGGCCGCCTGCGCCGGGCCGGTGAGCAGCGCAGCGAGCATGCAACCGGCGAGCGCAATGGAATGTCGTGCAAGCATGGGAGTCTCCCGTCGCCGCTTGAGGCGACCGCGGCCGTTACATGCGCACCAGCGCATAGCCTTTGTTCTGCAGGATGATCACGGTTGACAGTGCCGAGAGCGCGACGTGCACGTTGGGGTCAACCTCCGAGGGGTTCAGGTGCATGTCGCCGAGCGCATTGCCGCAGACCATCAGTCGCACTCCGGCCTTGCGCAGCGTCGCGAGCAGCGCGAGGTTGGGATTGGGGTGCCCGAACTTGGCCTGATAGGCGGCCGCGTCGAGCACGATCGGCGTCGCCGGTCCGTGGATGATGACGGCGAACTTCAGGTGCTTCAGCGGGACGCCGGCGGCGGCGAAAATGTTGATGGTGCGGGCGATGTGATCCAGGCCGGGATTGATCTTTTCCGCCTGTGCCTTGCCCTGCGTCAGATCGAACAGCGCCTGGTACGTGGTGTGCGCATTCGGTCGTGCGACGACACCCGGCCAGACGTGTTCCGGGCCGTAACCTTTGATGGCCGGATAGTGCCAGAAGCCGGCCGGTTGAGCCGTGGCGGCGCCGGCCGCGAGCAAACCAAGGGCCAGGGAGCAGAACAGCACGGAGCGTGAGGTCATGGGAGTGTCCTGTGTGGAGGGTGGGGAGTGTGGTGCACGAGGGCATCATGGCGCCGCACCTGATATAGCTCAAATGCATCTATATATATACTTGTATATACTCAAGATATATAGACGCGCTGGCGCCGCAAACCCCTTCGGGCGGGAAATGACCTGCGGCGGCCCGGCGTGCATCATGCGCACATCGAGTGGCCGCGCCGATCTGCCACCTTGATATCGCTATGAATACTGCTGCACCGATCTATCTCGACTACGCCGCCACGACCCCACTCGATCCCGCAGTCATCGCGGCCATGACGGAGTGCCTCGCGGCTGAAGGCGGCCGGGGCAACCCGGCTTCGCTGCACGGCTGGGGACGGCGCGCCGCAGCGCGGATCGAGACCGCGCGTGCCGAAGTCGCCGCGCTGATCGGGGCGGCGGTCGAGGAGATCGTATTCACCTCCGGCGCGACCGAGTCGGACAACCTTGCGGTGCTGGGCGCGGCGCGCGCCGCCGCCGACCGCGGGCGTCACCTGGTGAGCACGCGCATCGAGCACAAGGCGGGACTGGATCCGTGCAGACGCCTGCAGAAGGAAGGGTTCGCCGTGACGTTGCTGGCGCCCGATCGGACCGGGCGGATCGATCCGCAGGCGCTCGCTGCGGCACTGCGCCCCGACACGGTCCTCGTCTCGGTGATGTGGGTCAACAATGAGACGGGCGTCATCCAGGATGTCGAGGCGATCGGCGCGCTATGCCGCGAACGCGGCATTCTCTTTCACACGGATGCGGCGCAGGCGGTCGGCAAGGTTCCGATGGCGGTGCGCGAGCTGCCGATTGACCTGATGTCCTTTACCGCGCACAAGCTCTACGGTCCGAAGGGGATCGGCGCGCTGTACGTGCGTGCCGGCGTCCGTGCCCGGCTGCAGCCGTTGCTTTATGGCGGGGGGCAGGAGCGCGGCCTGCGCCCGGGTACGCTGCCGACGCACCAGATCATCGGTTTCGGCGCGGCCTGCGCCCTGGCCCGCGCTGCGCTCGCGCACGAACCGCAGCGGATTGCCGCATTGCGCGACCGGCTGTGGGCGCAGCTCGAGCCCCTGGGCGGGGTGCACCTCAACGGGGCAGGCGCGCCCCGGGTGGCCGGGCTGCTCAACGTGTCCATCGAAGGCGTCGAGGGCGAGAGCCTGATCGCGGGTCTGCCCGATCTGGCGGTGTCCACCGGGTCGGCGTGCAACTCGGCCTCTGCGGAGCCCTCCTACGTGCTCCGCGCCCTGGGCCGGGATACCGAGCTGGCCCAGAGTTCGTTGCGCTTCAGCCTGGGGCGGTTCTCGCAGCCGGCAGACATCGAGGCGGCCGCCGCCGCCGTCCGGCGCGAAGTGACACGGCTGCGTGCCCTGTCCCCGGCGCTGGAGCCGCAGCCGCCTGTGTCAGCGGCGCAGCTCGTGGGGGAGGCGGGCGGCCCGGGCCGGGAGGTCTGGATTCGCTTCCGCCTGAGAGTCGAGGCGGGCCGCGTGTGCGACGCGGCGTACCGCGTGTACGGCTGCCCGCACACGCTGGCGGCGGCGGCATGGCTGGCCGAGCAGGTGCAGGGACGGGCGGTGGCGGACCTGGTGCCGGGCAGGCCGCAGGAGTGGGCTGACGCCCTGGGCATCCCCGCGGAGAAGCTCGGGCGCCTGCTTACGCTCGAGGATGCGCTTCGCGAATGCCAGCGGCGCGGCGCAGCAGTGTAGAATGAGGGCGTACGGGAGATCGTTACCGCCATGGCTATCTCGCTCACCGAATCCGCCGCCCACCGTATCCAGAGCTTTCTTGCCGCCCGCGGGCACGGCATTGGATTGCGGCTCGGGGTGCGCAAGACCGGCTGCTCGGGCTTCGCTTACGTCGTTAATTATGCCGAGGAGCAGCAGCCCGGTGACGTGGTCTTCGAAGACCGCGGGGTGAAGGTGTACGTCGATCCGCAGAGTCTGCCGCTGATCGATGGGACCACGGTGGACTTCGTCAAGCAGGGGCTGAATGAGGCGTTTCGCTTCCGCAACCCGAACGTGCGGGGCGAATGCGGCTGTGGCGAGAGCTTTTCGGTCTGATCTGCGGCAGCGGCTGCTGGCCGATATCGTAAAAATCTTTTGTAATCCGCCACTTCGGTAGCGGCGCCAAATTGCCTCCCGCCGGTATCACCGGGTAGACTGTCGCGCTCGATGACGGCCTGCCGGCCGCTCCCCGCGCGGGGAGCGCCAGTCGGGCCCGTCACCCGTTCAGCATTCACAAGTTTCCGAAAGGTCAATCCGCATGGCGCTCGAGCGCACTTTGTCCATCGTCAAGCCGGACGGCGTCGCCCGCAATCTCATCGGCGAGGTGTACCGCCGCTTCGAGACGGCCGGTCTGTCCATCGTCGCCGCCCGCATGCTGCAGCTCTCGGAGCGCGAAGCGGAAGGCTTCTACGCCGTGCACCGCGAGCGGCCCTTCTTCAAGGATCTGGTGCGTTACATGACGTCCGGTCCGGTGATGGTGCAGGTGCTCGAGGGCGAGAACGCCATCGCGCGCCACCGGGAGATCATGGGCGCCACCGACCCGAAGAAGGCCGCCCCGGGCACGATCCGCGCCGACCTCGCCGAGAGCATCGAGCGCAACGTCGTGCACGGCTCGGATGCCGCCGATACCGCCGCGCGAGAGATCGGCTATTTCTTCAGCAGCACGGAGCTGCATCCGCGCGGCTGATGCCGCCCTGCCGGCCATGAGCGAGTCCGCCACGATCACGAACCTGCTGGGATTGCCCCGGAGCGAGCTCGAGCAGTTCGTGGCGGACCTCGGCAGCAAGCCGTTCCGGGCGCGCCAGCTGATGCAATGGGTCTACAAGCGCGCCGAACCGTCGTTCGAGCGCATGACGGACCTCGCCAAGTCGTTCCGTGCCGAGCTCGCGGCGCACGCCTGCGTGCAACCGCCCGAGATCCTCACCGAGCAGCGCTCCTCGGACGGTACGCGCAAGTGGCTGCTGCGGGCCGACGGCAGCCAGGCGTTCGAGATGGTGTACATCCCGGAGCCCGACCGGGCGACGCTGTGCATCTCCTCGCAGGTCGGCTGCGTGCTCGACTGCGCGTTCTGCTCGACCGCGCAGCAAGGGTTCAACCGCAATCTGACCACCGCGGAGATCGTCGGACAGGTCTGGCTGGCGAATCGGGAGCTGGCCGGTACCGTGGCGGACCTGGCGCGCGAGCGTGCCGTCACCAACGTGGTGCTGATGGGCATGGGCGAACCGCTCGCGAACTTCCGCAACGTGGTGCCGGCCCTCGATATCCTGCTCGATGACTTCGGCTTCGACCTGTCGCGCCGGCGGGTGACGCTCTCGACGTCCGGGCTGGTGCCGCAGATCTACAAACTGGCCGAGCACAGCAACGTTGCGCTCGCCGTTTCGCTGCATGCGCCCGACGATGCGCTGCGCAACGAACTGGTGCCGATCAACCGCAAGCACCCCATCGCGGAACTGCTCGAGGCCTGCTGGCACTACATCGATGAGCGCAACGGGCGCAGCGTCACCTTCGAGTACGTGCTGCTCGCCGGCGTTAACGACTCGCGCGCACAGGCGCGCGCGCTGGCCGCGCTGCTCGTCGGGCATCCGGCCAAGGTCAATCTCATCCCGTTCAATCCCTTCCCCGGGACGCAGTTTCGGCGCTCCTCGCCCGAGGCGGTGCACGCGTTTCGGGACGAGCTGCTGCGCCGTGGTGTGCTGGCCACCGTGCGGCGTACCCGCGGCGATGACATCGATGCGGCCTGCGGCCAGCTCGCCGGCCGAGTCATCGACCGGACCACGGTGCGCCTCGGCAGCCGCACGTTCGCGCTGGCGGTGCAGGCATGAGCGGTGTGCGCAGGGGGCGCTGGGCTGTCGCGCTCGCCGGAGCGCTGGGCGTGGCGCTGCTCGGCGGCTGCACCAACCCGCAGCAGGTCCGCGACCAGCACCAGGCGGCCGTGTTCAACACCGAGCTCGGCGTGGCGTACATGCAGCGCGGGCAGCTCGCCATCGCCAAGCGCAAGCTCGATCGGGCGCTGCGCGAGAATCCGAACGATCCGAATGTGCACAGCGCCCGGGCACTGCTGTTCGAGCGTCTCGGCGAGCCGGCGCAGGCCGACCGCGAGTTCCGTGCCGCGCTCGCGCTGGCGCCGCACAACCCGGACTACGAGAACGACTATGCGGTCTACCTGTGCAACGCCGGGCGCACCGAGGCGGGGGTCCGGTATTTCCTCGATGCGGCCCGCAATCCTCTCTACCTGACGCCGGCGGACGCCTACAACAACGCCGGGGTGTGTCTGCGCGTTGCGCACCACTACCAGCAGGCCGCCAAGATGTTCCGTGCGGCCCTTGCGGTCAGTCCGGGCTTCGAGCAGGCCGCCTGGCAGCTCGCCGATCTCGAGTACAGGCGCGGCCGCTATCCCCAGGCGCACGCGCTCATCAAACAGTTTCTGGCGGCCAACAGCGAAACGCCGGACATGCTGCTGCTGGCGGTGAAGGTCGCGCGCGCACAGGGTGACGCACTCGGTGCGCAGCTCTACGCCCGCCGTCTGCAGCTGGATTTTCCGAACTCGGCCGAGGCGCATGCACTGGCCGCTCTTGGACAGAACCCGGGCTGATCACCATGGCCGAAGCACCAGGCGGCGAGCCGCGCCGCGAGGGCGGCAGCGGCATCGGCGCGCGACTGCGCGCCGCGCGGGAACGCTCCGGGATGAGCCTGGCGCAGGCCGCGCACCGCATGCACGTGTCCGCCGATGTGCTCGAAGCGCTCGAGGATGAGCAATTCGAACGGCTCGGCGCACCGATCTACGTCAAGAGCTACCTCGGGCGCTACGCCGAACTGCTCGGGGAGTCCGCGGAGGCCCTGCAGGCGCAACTGGCC
>JAKADE010000091.1 GCA_021820785.1 Pseudomonadota bacterium | reverse complement strand
TCATGGCGAGAAAGATCGGTGCCCCGCCGAACGGGTTGATAATCGGCAGCAGCGCTGCGACCACCACGAAGATGACGTCGATGTAATAGTGAATTCGGGCCTGGAGCATGCGGCGAGGATTCCACGCAGCGCCGTGCGGCGCCCAGGCGACAGTCTCGCGCGAGCGGCCCGCAAGCTCAAGCGTCCCGTACCGCGCCGCGCCCGCGCTCGGCGCCTGCCGCAAACAACATGGCCCGGACCTTGCGGTCCGGGCCATGCCAGTCACGATGCGCCGCTCAGTGCTTGGCGTGCGGCGCCATGATCTTCGCGAGCAGATTCGGCGTGCCCGGGATGCGCACCAGGTGCGGGTAACGCGCTCCGCCGAAGTAGCTCACCTCGATGGTGTGGAACCAGCCATCCTTCGAGACGATGAAGCTCGTCGGCTGGTGGTCGTGCTCGGCCTGCCCCATCACGTACTTCAGTACGCTCGGGCTGTAGCGCTGCCCATCCACCGACTCGATCTTCATCCCCGGCGCCATCCCGGCCTGCCAAGCCGGAGAGCCTTCGCGCACGTCAAGCAGCGCGCCGTTCTTGCCGATGTTGAACCCGTAGCTCAGCCACTGGTAGTTCATGCCGAACATCTGCTCGCGCGCGGCGATGAACGGATTGGGCTTCGCCGTGTACACGAGCTTCCAGCCCGAGCGCTTCAGCTCCCCGGTCGGCGGCAGCTTGGCCACCTCGTACACGTGCCGCTGGAAGAACGCGTGCCAGTTGTACGGCACCACTTCGTTCAGCAGCTTCTCGATGTCCGCACGGGTGTACGTCTTGGTGATCGGCCCGGTGAACTTCGGCTGCGAGTACAGGTGCAGGAAGGTATCGAGCGACTTCTTGCCGTGCGACTGGGTGCGGATGATGGTGTCGACATCCAGCCACAGCAGCTCACCCTCGGTGTAGAAGTCCCCGGCCGTGCGCCGGATCGAGGGGTACTGACCGCTCGCCTCGTAGAGGAACGGGGCCGCGGTCGTCAGGTCGATCAACGGTTCGGTGTCGCGCCCCGGCTCGCTCGCCATCGAGGAGTAGATCGACGCCAGGTACTGCGGGTACTCACTCGGCTTGCGGATGCCGGCGCGGAAGGAGAGCAGATCGCCCAGGTACTGATTCATCCCCTCGTACACCCAGAGCAGATCGGTGCGCTGCGGGATCTGGTAATTGTCCGTGGTCAGGTCCCACGGCCGGCGGTACTTGCCGTTCCACGAATGCGAGAACTCGTGCGTGAGCAGATCGCCGGCCGCCAGCTGCCACTTCGGATTGGTCATGAAATCCGCCGGCGCCCGGTCATCGCTCGACTGGTGGTGCTCGATGCCCTGGAAGCCGATCTTGTTCGACAGTGCGAGCAGCGAATGATAGTTGTACCAGTGCCGCGAGCCGTAGAGCGCGAGCGCCTCGGGCGTCATGTTCTTGTACGCATCGAGAAGCTTCGAGGGCACGTCGAGGTCCTGCGGCGCATCGGCGAACATGTCGAGCCACTGATGCGCATCGCCCTTGTGCCACAGCAGGATCTGCTTGTAGTAGCGGCCCATGTCGAGCGGGGAGTCGACCACGTAGGTCAGGGGCTCTTCCTTGAAGTTCACCCGCTGCCCCACCCGGCTCGCCTGCGTGAGCGCAGTGCCGTAACCCCAGCCCTTCGGCAGGATGATGCTCGCCTTGACGTAATAGTGGTGGTAGTTGATGTTGTTCTGGTAGAACAGCACCCGGTTCCAGTTCACCACCCCGACATTGGGGGTGGACATCACGTCGGGCGAGTTCATCAGTACGGTGAACTGCACCTCTATCGCGTGCACACCCTCGGGCACCGTGACGTGGAAGGCATACATGTCGACCTTGTCGCGCCGCCAGGCGAGCGGCTTGCCGTCCGCGCTCACCTTCAGCTGCGAGATGTCCGCCAGCGGTCCGGTCGGGCCGTGCTCGCCCGGAATCCACTTCGGATACACGAACGTGAACGGGCCGGGCTGGACCGGGATGCTCATCGTCGAGGTCATGAACCCGCGCGCGGCCGTGCTGGCATCCAACACGAGCGTCTCAGGGTTGGATTGCGTGGCGAGCGGCACGGCATTGGCGTTCGGCTCGGGAATCAGGCCGGCGGCGCTGGACGCCGCGCACACCCCGAGCGAGGCGATCGCCAGCAGCGAACAAATGGACTTGGACTTCACGGTGACCCTCATTTCATTGTTTGCAATCCGCCGATACTCTCCGGCGGATGATCGTCGAAGCTTACTTCGGTTGCCCGGGACGCGCCACCGGTGGCAGATCGCGGCACCAGGCCAACAGGGTACCCGGGCGGGCTTTTGCGCGGCGGACGCCGCGGTGACGGCTGACTGCGCGGATGAGCTCAAACGGTCGGCGCAGCCAGGAGATTTTCCCGAACGCCTCGCGTTCGGGCGCCGCGCGAGATCGGCTCCAGAAGCAACATGGCCCGGACGTTGCGGTCCGGGCCATGCCGGTCACGATGCGCCGCTCAGTGCTTGGCGTGCGGCGCCATGATCTTCGCCAGCAGATTCGGCGTGCCCGGGATGCGCACCAGGTGCGGGTAGCGCGCCCCGCCGAAGTAGCTCACCTCGATGGTGTGGAACCACCCGTCCTTCGAGACGATGAAGCTCGTCGGCTGGTGGGTATGCTCGGCCTGCCCCATCACGTACTTCAGCACCGCCGGGCTGTAGCTTTGCCCATCCACCGACTCGATCTTCATCCCCGGCGCCATCCCGGCCTGCCAGGCCGGCGAACCCTCGCGCACGTCGAGCAGTGCGCCGTTCTTGCCGATGTTGAACCCGTAGCTCAGCCACTGGTAGTTCATACCCGTCACCTGCTCACGCGCAGCGATGAACGGATTGGGCTTCGCCGTGTACACGAGCTTCCAGCCCGAGCGCTTCAGTTCCCCGGTCGGCGGCAGCTTCGCCACCTCGTACACGTGCCGCTGGAAGAATGCGTGCCAGTTGTACGGCACCACCTCGTTCAGCAGCTTCTCGATGTCCGCACGGGTGTACGTCTTGGTGATCGGCCCGGTGAACTTCGGCTGCGAGTACAGGTGCAGGAAGGTGTCGAGCGACTTCTTGCCGTGCGACTGGGTGCGGATGATGGTGTCGACATCCAGCCACAGCAGCTCGCCCTCGGTGTAAAAGTCCCCGGCCGTACGCCGGATCGACGAATACTGACCGCTGGAGTCGTAGTAGAAATACGGCGCACCGGTGGTGAGGTCGATCAGCGGCTCGGTCTTGCGCCCCGGCTCGTTCGCCATCGAGGAATAGATCGATGCCAGGTACTGCGGGTACAGGCTCGGCTTGCGGATCCCGGCACGGAACGACAGCAGATCACCCAGGTACTGGTTCATCCCCTCATACACCCAGAGCAGATCGGTGCGCTGCGGGATCTGGTAATTGTCCGTGGTCAGGTCCCACGGCCGGCGGTACTTGCCGTTCCATGAATGCGAGAACTCGTGCGTGACCAGATCCCCGGCAATCAGCTGCATCTTCGGGTTGGTCATGAAATCCGCCGAGGCACGATTGTCGCTCGACTGGTGATGCTCGACGCCCTCGAAGGTGATGTGATTGGAGAGAGCCAGCAGCGCGTGATAGTTGTACCAATGCCGCGAGCCGTACAGCGCGAGCGCCTCCGGCGCCACGTTCTTGTACGCATCGAGCAGCTTGGCCGGAACGTCGAGGTCCTGCGGCGCATCGGCGAACATGTCGAGCCACATGTGCGCATTGTCGTGCTGCCACAGCAGCACCTTCTTGTAATAGCGGCCGATGTCGAGCGGCGAATCGCCGAGATACGCAAGCGGCTCTTCCTTGAAATTCACCCGCTCGCCGACCCGGCTTGCGGTGGTGAGCGCGGTGCTGTAACCCCAGCCCTTCGGCAGGATCACACTCGCCTTGACGTAATAATTGTGATAGTTGATGTTGTTCTGGTAGAACAGCACGCGCGTCCAGGTCAGCACCGCAACGTTGGGCGTGGCGCGCAGACTGCCGGCACTGTTCAGCAGCACCGTGAATTGCACTTTCAGCGTGTGCACGCCTTCGGGCACCTTGACGTGGAAGGCGTACATGTCGACCTTGTCACGGCGCCACGCGAGCGGCTTGCCGTTGGCACTCACCTTGATCTGTGACACGTCCACCAGAGGACCGTGCGGGGAGTGGTATCCCGGGATCCACTCGGGGTACACGAACGTGAAGGGACCGGGCTGGACCGGGATTTCCATGGTCGAGGTCGCAAAGCCCCGCCCTGCGGTGCTCGCATCCAACAGCAGCGTCTCGGGATTGGACTGCGTGGCGTACGGAACCGCATTGGCGTTCGGCTCGGGAATCAGGCCCCGAGCGGCGGCGCTTGCGCACAGCCCCAGCGCCGCTGCCACCATTGCGGTGCGCATCATGATTTGCTTCACGGAATACCCCTCCATCAGTTATGTCTTCGCCGGCTCCTGCGAACTGCCGGCACCCAAGGGACTGACTATGCCACCGCAGCGGCGCACGGGCCTGCGCAACGCGACGGGGATTGCGATGAACGGTGCGGACAGCGGGACGAAATGCGGGGGCCGGAACGGCTTCGAACCGCTCCAGATCGCCGCCGCAGCTGCGCGCCGGCCGGGGCTCCCGGACCCGCCGATCGCGCACCCGGGAACTTCTCCCAAATGG
This sequence comes from Pseudomonadota bacterium, assembly GCA_021820785.1. Next base: position 4,087 of record JAKADE010000091.1, on the reverse strand, counting down.
CATAGAATGCCGTCAACGGGCGCGACAGCCCGCTCGCGACGCTCGCCAACACGGGCAGACCGCCCCGGGGAGTCCAGTGATGACGCCGATCCGCACTCGCCTTGGTCTGAAGGGTTTGGGCTACCTGCTCGCAGGCGCCGCGGCGCTCGCACCGGGACTCTGCGGGGCTGCGCCCGCCCCGCGCCGGCCACGCGCCGCACCACCGTGGCAGATCCCGATCACCCCGCACGGCCGCGAATATGCCCGCCTGGCGCGCGAAGCGCAGCGGGTCACGATCACCCGCGACACCTGGGGCATCGCCCACATTCATGGCCGAACCGACGCACAGGCCGTGTTTGGAATGATCTACGCCCAATGCGAGGACGACTTCAGCCGCGTGCGGCACAACTACCTGCTGGCGCTCGGCTGGAATGCACAGGCGAAGGGCCGCTCGAGGATCTGGCAGGATCTGCGCGAACAGCTGTTCATCGACCCCGCCGTACTGAAGCGCGACTACCGCAGGAGCCCCGCATGGCTGCAGAGGCTCATGAACGCATGGGCCGACGGCATGAACTGGTACCTCGTCACGCACCCGGCGGTGCACAGCGAGGTCATCAAGCGATACCTGCCGTGGATGGCGTTGTCGTTCACCGAAGGCAGCATCGGCGGTGACATCACCCGCGTGAAGCTCGCGGCGCTGGCGGCCTTCTACGGCGGCAGCGCCGCCACCGTGACGGCGCTGGCCTCGACCCATCCGCCCAGCTGGTTCGACCAGCTGGGCTCCAATGGCATCGCGATCGCTCCGCAGCTCACGGCCGACCACCACGCGCTGCTGCTGATCAATCCGCACGTCACCTTCAATTTTCGCGATGAGGCGCAGATGTCGAGCGATCAGGGGCTCGATGCCTACGGCGCGGCGACCTGGGGGCAGTTCTTCATCTATCAGGGATTCAACGCACACATCGGCTGGATGCACACCTCGACGGGCGTCGACGCGGTGGATCAGTTCGCCGAAACCGTTCTCGAGCGACGCGGTCGATATTTCTATCGCTTCGGTACCGCCCTGCTGCCGGTGAAGACGCGCACGATCACGGTTCGCTACCGCGCCCGGAGCGGCGCGATGCGCAAACGCGTCTTCACGGCGTACTTCACCCAGCATGGACCGATCGTCGCGGCGGAGCACGGCCACTGGATCGCCGAGGCGCTGATGAACCGGCCCATCCCGGCACTGGAGCAGAGCTGGCTGCGCACCAAGGCTTCGGACCTGGCCGGCTACCTGAAGATTGCGCGCCTGAAGGCCAACTCCTCGAACAACACGATCTTTGCCGACGACAAGGGGGAGATCGCGTTCCTGGTGCCGCAATTCATCCCCGAGCGCAGCAACCGCTTCGACTACATGCACCCCGTGGACGGCAGCAATCCGGCCACCGCGTGGCGCGGGCTCACGCCGCTGCGGGACATGCCGAACGTGATCAACCCGCCCAACGGGTGGGTATTCAACACCAACGACTGGCCGTGGACCGCTGCGGGCCGCTACAGCCCGAAGGCGTCCGATTATCCGCAATACATGGACACTTTCGGCCCGAACCCGCGCAGCGAACACGCGCTGCTGATGCTGCGCGGGGCACGCGATTTCACCCGCGCGAAACTCATTGCCGATGCCTACGATTCCTACCTCCCGGCATTCGCGCGGCTGATCCCGATCCTGTTGAAGGATTACGATCGGCTGCCGGCGGGCGATCCGCTCAGGCGCACCCTCGCCGGTCCCATCGGCGTGCTGCGGCCGTGGGACGACCGCTGGGGCATCACCTCGATCCCGACGACCGTGGCCGTCTTCTGGGGCGACACCTTGTGGAACGAGCTCGATGCGAAGGCGCGCGCCAGCGGACTCGATGCGCATGAGACGAACATGCGCACGTACGATTACATTGCCGAGAAGGCCACGCCGAAGGTCCGCCTGGAGGCCCTTGCGAGCGCCGTGGACCGGCTCGATCGGGAGTTCGGCACCTGGGGCGTTCCGTGGGGCGAGGTCAACCGCTACCAGCGCCTCGATGACTCGATCCATCCCCACTTCAGCGACGCCAGGCCGAGCATCCCGATTCCGTTCACCTCCTCGCGCTGGGGCTCGCTGGCGTCCTTCGGGGCGCATCCCTGGCCGGGAACGCGCAGGTACTACGGCAATGACGGCAACAGCTTCGTCGCCGTGGTCGATTTCGGCCCCCGGGTGAGCGCCAGGGCAATCCACGTGGGCGGCACCAGCGGCAATCCCCGCTCGCCACATTTCACCGACCAGGCCGCCCGCTACGCCACCGGCGACCTGCGCACCGTGTATTTCTGGCCGGATCAGCTCGAACACCACACCGAGCGCGTATACCACCCGGGCGAGTAGGCACCGGCACACCGCGGCGGCGCCCTCCCGGGGCGCCGCCGCCTGCTGCGTTCAGGGTGAAAGCGGCTGACCGCCGACCACCCCGCTCAGTCCATATCCGGTCATGGTCCGGTTGAAAGTCGCGACCGCCGTGTTGAGGAACTGGTCGTACGTCGCGAGCGCACTGCGGTATTCCGCGTCGTAGTGCGCCTTCTCGCGCAACGTCGCCGCATCGACCGGTGCATCGGAGCCCCAGAGCAGCCCCTCGAGCGAGAGCAGCTTCTCGTGGATTCCATCCGGCACCCACAGCGTCGACTCCGACGAGCCGGCGTTGCTCGTCATGTGCATCAGCGCCGCATGGCGAGCGCGCTCCAGCGTCGCGATCGCCGCGTCGGCCCGGTGCTGCTCGGGCAGGCCGTGCACGGCGGCCTTGAGGCTCTTCAGCTGCGCAGCGAGCCCGTCGAGATGGTTCAGCGCCACGTCGATCTGCGAGATCTGGTGCAGCACCGACTCGGTGACGTCATACCGCTCGGTCATCCCGGCCAGCGTACCGTGCGAGGCCGGATCGTTGACCACGGTGAACGTCTGCGACGCACTCGTGTCGCCGAATTTCACCGTCGCGGTGTACGTCCCCGGGGGCAGCAGCGCGCCATTGTGCGGCCCGCGGTTGAACTTCGGCGCCGAACTCCAGCGCACCGGGCCCTGCGCGTGCAGATTCCAGTAAATGCGATGCAGACCGGCCTGCCCCGGCACCCACGGCACCTCGCCGTGTCCGCTGCCCGCCGCGTGCGCGGCGGACGGAGTCATCACCTCGGCCTTGCCCTTGTGCAGCCCCGTATAGGTCCGCACGACCTGACCGCTGGCATTGCGGATGATGAGTTCTCCGGGCTCACTCATCGCGTGGGCGAGGTAGTAGCTGAATGCCGCACCGTAGTGCGGGTTCTGGCCATAGTAGGCGCCGTCGCCCATCCACTCGGTGGTCGAGAACGGCCAGTAGCGCACCGCCGCCTCGGGCTTGAACAGCGTGAGGGCCGCGTGCGCGACGTGCGCGTCCCACTGCTGGAACGGCGTCAGGTCGTCGAGAATCCACGCACCACGGCCATGGGTCGCGACCACCAGGGAGTTGGTTCGCGCCTGGAATGCCAAGTCGTACACCGCGGCATCCGGCAGACCGAGCCCGAACTTGTACCACCGATGGCCGGCATCCCACGACACGTACAGGCCGTTCTCCAGACCGGCGTAGAACAGGTTCGGGTCGTGCAGATCGCGACGCACGACGTGCGCATAGACGTCAGCCGGCAGGTTGCCGCTGATCGAGCGCCAGTGCGCACCGTAATCGTTCGTGCTGTACAGATACGGCCGGAAGTCGCCGCTGAAGTGCCGGTCGACGGCGATCAGCGCACTGCCCGGGTCCGTGGGGGACACGTCGATCGATTCGACTCGGCCCCACGCCGGCAGGTGCGGGATGTGGGACGTGACGTTGTCCCAGTGCCGGCCCCCATCGCGGGTCACCTGCACCAGCCCGTCGTCGGTTCCGACCCAGATCACCCGGGGGTCAGACGGGGCCGGATCGATCGTGAGGATCGCGTCGTAGTACTCCGCCCCGGAGTTGTCCTGAATGACCGGACCGCCCGAGGGGCCCTGCTTCGCACGGTCGTTGCGCGTCAGATCGGGACTGATCACCTGCCAGGTGCGCCCACGGTTGGCACTGCGGAACACCACGTTGCCGCCGGCGTAGAG
>JAKADE010000090.1 GCA_021820785.1 Pseudomonadota bacterium | reverse complement strand
AGATCTCGCGCCGCTTCAACATGCAGATCCAGCCGCAGCTGATGCTGCTGCAGAAGACGCTGTTCAACGTCGAGGGCCTGGGCCGCGAGCTCTATCCGCAGCTGGATATCTGGACGACGGCGACGCCGATCCTGCGCGAGTGGATGCGCGAGCGCGTCAGCGTGCGGCGGCTGGTGAAGCACCTGTGGCGCCAGCTGCCCGATGTGGTCGAGTCGCTGCAGAGCCTGCCGGCGCTGCTGAAAGAGTCGGTACGGCGGGTGCACGAGCCGCAGACCCATCCGGAAGTGACGGCCCTGAGGGAGTTGCGCGAGACGGTGCGTGACACGGCGCGCCGGCGCGATGCGGTGAGCGGCGCCTCGGCAGTGCTGTTCGCCGGACTGGTCTGGCTCGCGATCGACACTTCGGGCTGGCCGGGCTGGGCGCTCACGGGAATCGGGGCGATCGCGCTCGGCGCGGCGTACCGCTGGCTGTGACGCGCCCCAGGGCGGCGCCTGCCGGCGGTCACCTGGACGCCCGCGCGCTCGTGTACGTCAGCATCGCGGTGCTGACATGGTCGTCCGCATACGCATCGATCGCCTACGCGCTTGCGGCCTTCACGCCCGGTCAGCTTGCTTTCGCCCGGCTGCTGCTCGCCGCCGGACTGTTCCAGGGGTACCTGCGACTGCGGCGCATCGCACTGCCGCCGCTCGCCGCCTGGCCGCCGATGCTCGCGCTCGGAGTGGTCGGACTCGCGGTCTATCACGTGTGCCTGAACGTCGCGGAGGTGCGGGTCGCCAGCGGCACCGCGGCCATCCTGATCGCCCTGATCCCGGGCGCCACCGCGGCCGTTTCAGCACTGTGGCTGCGCGAGCGGCTCGCGGCGCGGACCGTAATCGGGCTCGTCCTGGCGCTCGGCGGGGTCGCCCTCGTGGTCTTCAGCAGCGGTCGGGACCTGCGCTTCCAGCCGCGGGCCCTGCTGGTGCTGGTGAGCGTGCTCGCCGCGGCCGTCTACTTCACGGGGCAGAAATCCTGGACCCAGCGCTACGGCGCCGAGGCCGTCACCGCAGTGACGCTCGCCGGCGGCGCCCTGGGCGCTGCACCGTTCGGCCTCGGGATCGGGCACGCGCTCAGCGCCGCACCGGCGCCGCGGCTCGCCGCGCTGCTGTGGCTCGCGCTCGGTCCGACCTTCCTCGGCTACCTGACGTGGAACCTCGCCATCCACCGCGCGAGCGCCACCCAGGTCTCGAGCTTCATCTACTGCTCCTCGCCGCTCGCAGTGCTGATCGGGTGGCTGTGGCTCGGGGAGCGCCCCGGAGTCCTCACGCTCGCCGGGGGCGCCCTCGTCATCGGCGGTGTCATACTCGCCAACCTGCGCCGCCGGCGTGCCCCGGCGGTGCGCGCCGCCGCCCAAGAGGCCTGATCCGGAGCGTCCGCCATGTATACCCTGTACATCGCCAACAAGAACTACTCGTCCTGGTCGCTGCGCCCCTGGGTGCTGATGCGCACCCTCGGCATCCCCTTCGAGGAGCGGCTCGTTCCGTTCGGCTCCATCGATGCGCCCCACGATTTCCGTACCTTCTCCCCGAATGGCAAGGTGCCCTGCCTGCACGACGGGGACGCGGTGGTGTGGGAATCACTCGCGATCGTGGAATATCTCGCGGAACGGCACGAGGGCGTGTGGCCCGCCGCTGCGCTTGCGCGGGCCTTTGCCCGTTCGGCCGCCGCGGAGATGCACGCCGGCTTCGGCGCGCTGCGCCAGATCTGCAGCATGAGCTGCGGGCTGCGGGTGCGCCTGCACCGCATCGAGCCGCGGCTGCGCACCGATCTGGAGCGCCTGCAGGCGCTGTGGCAGGAGGGTCTGACGCGCTTTGCCGGACCGTTCCTCGCCGGACGCGCGTTCAGCGCCGTCGACGCGTTCTTCGCCCCCGTCGCCTTTCGCATCCAGACCTACGGCCTGCCACTCGACCCGGCGGCACTCGCCTACTCGGAGCGGCTGCTCGCGCTGGCGCCGATGCGCAGTTGGTACGCCGAGGCGCTTGCCGAGCCCTGGCGGGACGAGGCGCACGATCGCGAGACGCATGCCGTCGGCAGCGTAACCGAGGACTTGCGCCGCCCCGCGGCTGCTCAGAAGGCGTAGACGAGATTGACGGTCTCGGTCGAGTCCAGATGCTGGATGCCCGCGGCCGGGTGCGTATTGTCCTGGATGTGGTAGCCGAGGTTCACCGCCAACTGGTTGGAGACCTTGACGATGAACGACAGGTCGTTCGTCACCAGCGTGTTGACCGAGCCGGCATTCACCAGCAGCTTGTCGCTCACCGAGGTCGTGTTCGTGATCGTGTGCTCGTAACTGACCCCGAGGGTACCGATCGCATAGCGCTCACTCGCCTGCGGGATGCGCTCGATGAAGGTCCGGGTCGGATTCGTCAGCGCAATGGACGTCAATGTCTCGGGCCGCGAGACCATGTAACCGGCGCCCACCTGGGTGCTGAGCGTCGTGGTCTTGGAGTGGATCAGCGTGTAGCCGACGCCGAGCGCGCCGCTTCCCTCGTACTGGAAGCCGTCGAACATGTCGTGTTCGTAACGCAGCGAGCCGAAGGCGTAGGCATCGGCGCTGATCTTGCGGTCCGACTGCCACATCGCCGTCCAGCGTTCGGCTGAGACGATCCCGAGACTCTGGCCGTAGAGCGCGGTCAGATCCAGGCTGTGTTTCCAAAGCCCCGAGAGGTAGTTCAGGTCGATCGCGGCGTTGGCGGACTTGCCCTGCGCATTGCCCTGCGAGGCCACGAAGCCCAGCTGTCCCTTGCCGGTGAAATGCGCCGGGACCGGAGCCGGGCGGGATGATGCGGCGAATGCCGTTGCGGGTCCCAGCAGCACCAAGGCCAGCGCAGCGCTCTTCGGTTTCATGTCGGTCGGCTCCTTGTCCGTCGGAAAGGCCGGGATTTTACGGATTCCGGCCGGCGCGCGCGGACGGATTGCCGCGCCGACGTCGTCATCCGCCGACGTCGCCATCCGCAGGCGCCGGTGCGCCGCGGCGAATTCCCGCCGGCGCACCGGCGCAAAAATGAGAGGTGCGTCCGGTCCCATGCCGCAGGATGATGCGGTTTGTCCGGCCGCCGGCGCGCCGATGCGCCAAAATCGGCACGGATCGGCCTCTGCCCGGGGCGGTGTCGTGCCCGGGTTCGACAGGACGCGAATTCGGACCTCGCACGCTTTGATGACCACGCGCACAGAGACGCAACTTCCGCCGCAGGTGCAGCCACTGCACTGGAATGCCGCCATGGCCACGGGCGATGCGCTGCTCGATGCGCAGCACCGGCGGCTGCTCGAGATCTTCAATCGCGCCGCGCTCGCCCAGGTCCGGGGCGCCCGGCCCGAGGAAATGAGTGGCCTGCTCGAGGCGCTGGCCGACTACACCCGCGATCACTTCCGGGCCGAAGCGCGCTTGATGCGCCAGTGGCAGGTCGATCGCGCACACCGCACGGCGCACCTGCAGGCCCACGCGAAATTCCGCAACTTCCTGCAGCAGGCGTTCCTGCTCAACCGCGACTGCGGCGCGGACATCAGCGTCGAACTGCTGTCGTTTCTCGCCCAGTGGCTGCTGCAGCACATCATGGAAATGGACCGGCAGCTGGCGCGCGAGGTGCTGGCGCGTCAGGCCGGTGATGCGCGGGCGCTGCCGCTGGAGGATGAGGACCCGCACGCCCGCGACCGCCTCGTCGGTACGGTCAGCGGCCTGACGGACGCTCTGGCGCAGCGGACGTTCGATCTGCTCCTGCAGCGCCAGCAGCTGCTCGATCTGCAGACGCTGTACCGCGCGCTGCTGCACTGCGGCGATGTACTGATCCATGGCCGGCGCGAGCACGAGATGCTGGCGAACCTCTGTGCCAAGCTTGCGGGCGACACCCCGTTCCATGCCGCCTGGATCGGGCGTCCCGGGCCATGCGGCACCTTCGAGGTGCTGGCCCTCTCGGGCGAGGGCGCCGAGCAGGTGCGCCGCGATCCGCCGCGGCTCACGGACGGGGAGACCGCCTCCGTCGTCGTGAAGGCCTGGAACACCGGGTTGCTGCGCGTGTGCAACGATACGCTGGCCGACCCGACCCTCCAGCCCTGGCACGCCGGATTCAGCACACACCGCTGGCGCAGCATCCTTGCCCTGCCCATCGTCCGGGGCAACCGGGTCTGGGCGATTCTCGCGCTCGCCTCCCCGCGGCGAGGCGGCTTCGATGCCGGCACGATCGAGGTGTGCACGCGCATCGGCGCACTGCTCGGTCACGGCCTCGATGAGCTCGATCTGAAGGAGCGCATCCGCTCGCTGCAGCTGCAGGAAGCGCGCATGGCGCGCACCGACCCGCTCACCGGGCTGCCGAACCGGCTCGCGCTGGAAGAATATCTGCCGCCGGCGATCGCCCGCGCGCGCCGCCGCGGCACCTCGCTCGCCCTCGGGGTGATCGATCTGGATGACTTCAAACCGGTCAACGACCGGCTCGGTCACGATGCGGGCGATGAGCTGCTGCGCGAGCTCGCGCGGCGTCTGCGCGAGTGGCTGCGCGAGTCGGATTTCATCGCGCGTCTCGGCGGCGATGAGTTCGTCGTGGTCCTGGAGGACCTCGACAGTGCCCGGGAGCTGCCCCAGCTGGGCGCTGCGCTGCGCCACCTGCACCGCGCCGTCGAGACACCGTTCGAACTGAACGGCGCGACGGCCGCAGCGGTCGACATGACGATGGGCCTGGCGCTCTTTCCGCTCGACGGAGAAGAGGCGGAGGCGTTGCTGCGCCAGGCCGATGCGGCGATGTACCAGGCCAAGCAGTCCAAGCGCAGCCGGACCCAGTGGTGGCGGATCGGTGTGTCGATGCCGGGCGAACAGCTCGCCGAAACGGCGTTCGATCCGTTCGGGCCGGAGATGCAGGAGCTGATGCAGAGCGTCGCACCGCACATCGATATCGTGGCCGAACAGTTCGCCGCTGCGTTCTACCGCGAGCTCGGCGCCCGTGCGGAGACGGCCTCGATCCTGGCATGCCTGTCCCCGCCGGAGCTGCAGGGACTGGTGCGCAAGCAGGCCGCGCACCTGCGCTTCCTGCTCGATGCATGCACGTCCGCCGGGCAGGCCAGGGATGCGGCACGCCGGCTCGGCACCGTGCACGGGCTGATCGGTCTGTCCGGCGCCGCGATGGCGCTGGTGATGGGACTGTACCGGGATCTGCTGCACGCGCATTTCGATGCGGCGCTGCTCACCACGCGCACCCGCTATCGCGCGCTGCGCACCGCCGAGGCGCGCCTGCAGCTGGAACTGCAGGGCGAGCTCGAGTCGATGCAGTCGGTGCTCGATCAGTACCAGGCGCTGCTCGCCCGGCCGCAGGACGGCCGGGGACTGGCGGCCGACTGGGTCCAGGCGGAACTCGAGGCGCTCGCGGCGCTGCCCGGGATGCGCGCCGCGGTCGTCTGCCGGCCCGATGCGCACAATCGCCTGGTCATCGAGCGCGCCGCCGGCCCCGAGTGCGCCGCGTTCGTCGAGGCGCACCGCACCCGCAATCTGTACCCGGTGCTCGATCCGCGCGACGTGCGCGGCCGGGGACTGGTGGCGAACACGTGGATGACCGACACCCAGCAGGAGACCGCGGCGTTCGGGGCCGAGACGCGCGCCGCGCCGTGGCAGACGCTGATGAGCGAGTTCGGCATCCGCAGCGCGGTCACCATTCCCGTGCATCGGCACGGCGCGATCCACTCGGTGCTGATGCTCTTCGGCGCGTACCCGCATCAGTTCACCTCTGCCTGGATGCGCACCTGGCGGCTGTCGCTGCAGAACCGCTGGGACCAGATGACGCGGGCCTCGCAAAGCCGCGGGCACGCCATCGACACCGGCGAGGTTGCGCAGGTGCGCGCGCTGCTCTACGGCGGCGGCGTGGAGATGTTCGTCCAGCCGGTGGTGCAGCTCGAGAGCGGCAGGGTCGTGAAGGCCGAGGCCCTGGCCCGGCTGCGCACTCCGCAGGGAACGTTGCTTATGCCCGGACAGTTCCTGCCGGCGCTCGGGGAGACGGACCTGGACTCGCTGTTCCGCCAGGGACTGCAGCAGGGGCTTGCGCACCTGCGCCGCTGGCACGACCAACAGGTGCAGATCGCGCTGGCCATCAACCTCGCACCGAGTTCCCTCGTGCACCCCGATTGCGCGCAGTGGGTCGAGGAGGCGCTTCGCGCCGCGCAGGTGGCGCCGCAGCACCTGGTCCTCGAGCTGCTCGAGAGCCAGGCGCTCGAGGCGAGTACGGTGGATGAGGCCATCACGCGACTTGCCGCGACCGGCGTGAAGATCGCCATGGACGACCTCGGCTCGGGCTTCAGCAACCTCAAACGCCTCGCCGACCTGCCATTCGACATCATCAAGGTCGACCAGAATCTGGTGAAGGACCTGAGCCGTGATCCGATCAAGGCGCTCAGCCTGATCCGCACCGTCGTGCAGATCGGTCAGGATCTCGAGCGCGAGGTCGTGGCCGAGGGACTGGAGGACCCGGCCTTCATCGAGGCCGCCGTCCTGCTCGGCTGCCGGTACGGGCAGGGCTACGGCGTGTGCCGGCCGATGCCCGCCGCGGCGCTCACCCAGTGGCTTGCGGAACGGCCTGCGTCACGCAGCCCCGGTGGCGGACTGCACAGCTGGCTCGGTGCACTCGCCTACCAGTGGATGCGGCTGCACGACCCGATGTCCCTCCGAGAGCCGGGTCGGCTCGATGTCTGCCCCATCAGCGAGTTCCTGCGGGCCAAGGCCCCGGACGATGCGCAGGCGCGTGCCCTGCATGCCGACGTGCACGAACATCCGTTCGAGGCGGGCCGCCTGCAGGCGATGCAGCAGATGATGCAGTGGTTGACGCACAAAGTGCGCGAAGCCTGCCCCGATGATGCGGCTGGCACCTGAGTGCGCCGCCGCCCCGCGGTAGCGGACGGATCAGGATTGGCGCGCCCGACTGGATTCGAACCAGTGGCCCCTGCCTTCGGAGGGCAGTACTCTATCCAGCTGAGCTACGGGCGCGCCGCGTGGTGGCGCGACTGACCCTGAGGAAGGGCCAGACGGGTGGTCGATCCGGAGCGTCTCCGGCGCGGCCGCCTGCGCCAGCGCCCGCGGATCATACGCGCCTCACCGCCCGGATGCCACGTGCCGGGGGTGGACGAGCGCCCGGCGGCCAGGGCTTCAGCCACGCGGCCCGCAAGCGGTTATACTGCGCCTTCCGCGTTCACGGATTCCCCAGAGAGGTCTCGTGAGCAAGCAGGACTCGCACTTCATCAACGTGTTCAGCATGGTGATCGGCCTCCTGGTCACGATCGCCATCCTGATCTTCGTCTTCGCCCGCTACGTCGGTAGCCGTACGCAGGAACGTCAGATCCTGTCGGACACCGAGTACATCCACCGGGTCGAGCAGCGCGTCACGCCGTTCCAGCGCGAAGCGATCGCCGGGCAGAACAATGCCGGCCTCGCGATCGCGCCTGCGGCGGGCGCCACCAGCAGCGCCGCGACCAGCGGCGGGCTCGGCGTACCGACCACCGGCAAGGCGCTGTTCGAACAGACCTGCAGCGCCTGTCACGGGCCGGGGGTCGCGGGCGCGCCGAAGGCCGGCGACAAGGCGGCCTGGGCCCGGCACCTGGCCAAGGGGCTGGCCACGCTCTACGACCATGCGCTGCACGGCTTCCACGGCTCGAGCGGGGTCATGCCCGCCAAGGGCGGCCGCCCGGGCCTGCCGGATGCGGTCGTCAAGCGGGCGGTGAACTACATGGTCTCGCTGGTCGACCCGCAGATGGTCAAGGGCAAACCGAAGTAACCTCCGGGGCTGCGCACCGGATTGCCGCCCGGCCGGCACGGCCGGGCGGTGCTTCAGTGCGGCTGCGGTCCGGCTGCTTCGAGTGCCTGCAGCCGCGCCTCGAGTTCGGCCAGCCGCTCGCGGGTGCGCTGCAGCACCCGCATCTGCGTGTCGAACTCCTCCCGGCTGACCAGATCGAGCTTGCTCAGGCTGGCGCGCAGCACGGCCCGGAAATTGTTCTCCAGGTCTTTCTGCACGGTGCGCAGCCCCGGCGGCACGCTCTCGGCCAGGCGCCGGGCCATCGCGTCGATCCCGAAAATATCCATCGTCTCTGACCTCGTTCAGCATGCCCCGCAGTGGGGCGTCAGGCCGCCGCGGGAGCACCAAGACGGTGCAGCCTGCGGTCGCGGACTTCCGCAAGCGCCGGAAACGCCGGGAAAATCCCTCATGGCATGGATTCTGCACCAGCGCCCGCGGCATCAGCTTACGCGCGTCCCAGCCGCTCGTGCACCCCCCGAAGGGGGACCGTGGCGGCCGGCGGCGCGTCTCACGCCAACCGCCCGGGAGAACACATGCGCCGCGCCTCGACACTCCGCACACGCCGCCTCGCGGCCAGGGCCCTCGCCCTGACCGCGATCCTCATCCCCACGCTGGCCTCGGCCGGCCCCGCCGTCCCCGACAAGGGCGACACGGCCTGGATGCTCACCTCCACGGCACTGGTGCTGCTGATGTCGGTGCCGGCGCTGGGCCTGTTCTACGGCGGACTGGTGCGCACCAAGAACATGCTCTCGGTGCTGATGCAGGTGTTCGTCGGCTTCTCCCTCATCAGCGTCCTGTGGTGCGTGTACGGCTACTCGTTGTCCTTCACCGCCGGCAACGCCTTCATCGGCGGCTTCAGCCGGCTGTTTCTCGCCGGCACGTTCAACGCCGCGACCGGCGCGTTCTCGACGATCGGCACCTTCGACAAGGGCGTGGTCCTGAACGAACTGGTGTACGTCGCCTTCCAGGCCACCTTCGCCGCGATCACCTGCTGTCTGATCCTCGGGGCGCTGGTGGAGCGGGTGA
>JAKADE010000089.1 GCA_021820785.1 Pseudomonadota bacterium | reverse complement strand
CGCAGCCACAACGCATCGAGCGCGGCGATGCCGCCGCCGACCGTCAGGGCGAGCGTCACGAGCGCATCGAGCAGCGTGCCGATGCGCGCCAGGCGGACCTTGGCGGCGGTGTAATCGGCTGCCTTGGCGTGCGCCTCAGGGGACACCTGAGCGGCGAAGGCCTCCGGTACCCGGTCGCGGTGGGCGCGCGCCGCGGCGCTTTGCCGGGTGGCGAGCCACAGCTCGAGCGCGGTGCCGGCCGCGACGATGAGGACGAACAGCAGCGTGAACCGATGCATATGTCCCATTATCGCAGAGTGCGCCGTTCAGTTGGCCGCTCCGCGCCGCACCGGCGCCAGCGCGGCTTCCTCCTCGGGGGTGTACAGGCGAGAGCGGGTGATGAACCGTAGCCCGAGCGGACCCTCCAGGGAGAACATCCCGCCGCGCCCGGGCACGACATCGATGATCAGATGGGTGTGCTGCCAGTACTCGAACTGTGCCGCACCCATGTAGAACGGCTGTCCGCCGATGTCGCCCAGATAGACGTCCTGTGCGCCGATCATGAGGTCGCCGCGCGACAGGCACATCGGCGCGCTGCCGTCGCAGCAGCCGCCGGACTGGTGGAACATGAGCGGACCGTGCCGGGCCACGAGCTGCCCGATCAGCTCGAGCGCTGCCGGGGTGGCGCTGACACGGTCCGCGTTCATCGTGCGCCTTCAGAAGAACCCGAGTGCCTTCGGGGAGTAACTCACCAGCAGGTTCTTCGTCTGCTGGTAGTGATCGAGCATCATCTTGTGCGTCTCGCGACCTATGCCTGAGTGCTTGTAGCCGCCGAAGGCCGCATGCGCCGGATAGGCGTGATAGCAGTTGGTCCATACGCGCCCAGCCTGGATGGCGCGCCCCATGCGATAGCAGATGTTGGCCTCACGTGACCAGACTCCGGCCCCGAGTCCGTACAGCGTGTCGTTGGCGATCTGGATCGCCTCGTCCATGTTCTTGAACGTCGTGACCGAAACGACCGGGCCGAAGATCTCCTCCTGGAAGATCCGCATGCGGTTGTGGCCCTTGAATACCGTCGGCTTGATGTAGTAGCCGTCCTTGAAGCCGCCGCCGAGCACGTTGCGCTCTCCGCCCGAGAGGCACTCGGCACCTTCCTTTTTGCCCAGCTCGAGGTAGGTGAGGATCTTTTCCAGCTGCTCCTGCGAGGCCTGAGCGCCGATCATGGTGGCCGGATCGAGCGGATCGCCCTGCTTGATCTGTCCGACGCGCTTCAAGGCCCGCTCCATGAATCGTGCGTAGAGCGACTCCTGGATGAGAGCGCGTGACGGGCAGGTGCACACCTCGCCCTGGTTCAGCGCGAACATCACGAACCCCTCGATCGCCTTGTCGAAGAAGTCATCGTCCTGCCGGCCGATGTCCTCGAAGAACACGTTCGGTGACTTGCCGCCGAGCTCGAGCGTCACCGGGATCAGGTTCTGTGCGGCGTATTGCATGATCAGCCGCCCCGTGGTGGTCTCCCCGGTGAAGGCGACCTTGGCGATACGCGGATTGGAGGCGAGGGGCTTGCCGGCTTCCACGCCGAAGCCGTTGACCACGTTGAGGACCCCGGGCGGCAGCAGGTCGCCGACGACCTCGAGCAGCAGCAGAATCGACAACGGCGTCTGCTCGGCCGGCTTCAGCACGACGCAGTTGCCGGCGGCGAGGGCCGGAGCCAGCTTCCAGATAGCCATCAGCAGCGGGAAGTTCCAGGGAATGATCTGCCCCACCACCCCGAGCGGCTCATGGTAATGGTAGGCGACCGTATCCTCGTCGATCTGGCTGATGGTGCCTTCCTGGGCGCGGATGCAGCCGGCGAAATAGCGTAAATGATCGATGGCGAGCGGCAGGTCGGCCGCCAGGGTCTCGCGGATCGGCTTGCCGTTGTCCCACGTCTCGATGGTGGCCAGGTACTCGAGTTTCGCCTCCATGCGGTCGGCCATGCGGTTCAGCACCAGGGCGCGCTCGGCCGGGGAGGTGCGGCCCCAGGCCGCCTTGGCACCGTGGGCTGCATCGAGCGCGAGCTCGATATCCTCAGCGCTCGAGCGCGGGATCTCGCACAGCGACCCGCCGGTCACCGGAGTGATGTTCGTGAAGTACTGGCCCTTGACCGGAGCGACCCATTTCCCGCCGATGTAGTTCTCATACCGGGACTTGAGCTGGATCTTCACGCGTCCGTGGGTGCTGGGTTGGATGGACATGGACAGTGCCTCGCGGTGGATTCGACGTAACGCCATGAGGTGCAAGCCTCATGCCACCGCGAAGGGTGCGAAAAATCAGGCGCCTGCGCACCGTGCGGGAGGCCTGCTGTTGCATTTCGGAGCGTCGGGTTGTTCCGGAACGGAACACGTGCGCCAGGGCCGTGACGCCATGCGGGCCAGACGAATGCGCCTTCACGCCCGCCGCTGCGCCCGAGATCCGCGTCGTCGGATCCTGTCGCGACGGAAGCATCGAGCCGCTCCAGGGACGACCCGGTGCCCGACGGCGTGCCGATCCTCGCGCCCGCGCCGCCTCGAGGGGAGGGGTCTCGCGCCGTGGCGGGTGCCGGCACGCATCACTGCGGTGGCGGATCGAGTGTTGCATTTCGCCACAGCGAAACACGCCACGTGTTGCAAAAAGAGACTCTGCGGCGTGCGCTCCACGGCGCTGACCGCGCTCTTCGCCGGGAGTTGAACGGTTGGCGACGCATGGCATGCGCCTTGCATTGCGGTCAGGCAAGCGGGTCGGCACTCGCGAGGCGATTGCGCTCAAGGTCGGTCAATCCCAGGGGGAATAATCCATATGACGATCATCCATGTCTTACCACGCAGCGTTCGGATCACGCTCGCCGCAGCCCTGTTTGCTGCGGTGATGTCCTGCGGCGTGGCGCTCGCCTCGGGCTATCCGCAGGTGACTGACGCGCGCCTCGCGGCTGCAGCAACCGACAATGGCTGGCTGATGTTCCGGCGGGACTACGCCGGTGACAGCTTCGCACCGTTCGTCCAGATCAATGCCCACAACGTGCAGAACCTGCACGAGGTCTGGAGCTACCGCAGCAGGTTGAAGCAGGGCTACGAGGCGACCCCGATCGTCAACGGCCGGTACCTGTTCATTACCACGCCGAAGGATCATCTGATCGCGCTCGATGCGGTGACCGGCAAGGTGCTGTGGAAATACGTCCGTCCCATGCAGGGCGTGGGTTTCAAAACGGTCTGTTGTGACGTGGTCAACCGTGGTGTCGCGCTGTACGGCGATGACGTCTACATGGCCACGCTCGACAATTACGTCGTCGCCCTCAATGCCGCGACCGGCAAAGTGGTCTGGGAGCGACAGCTGAAGCCGGCAGACGTCGGATACGCGATGACGCTCGCACCGATGGTGCTCAAGGGCATGGTGATCGTCGGGGAATCCGGCGGCGAGTACGGTGCCCGGGACTTCATCCAGGCGCTGAATGCGAAGACCGGTGCGTTACTGTGGCGCCGCTGGTCGACGCCCGCGCCGGGGCATCGCGGCGCCAATACCTGGCCGAAAGGCATGTATGCGCATGGCGGCGGATCGACGTGGATCACCGGCACGTACGATCCGCAGACGGACACGCTGTTCTGGGGCGTGGGCAACCCTGCGCCGTGGCTCGCGAAATTGCGCCCCGGGTTGAACCTGTTTACCGACTCGGTGCTCGCGTTGCATCCGCGCACCGGGAAGATCAAGTGGTATTACCAGTATACCCCGCACGATTCCTGGGACTACGACGGGGTAAACACGCCTGTGCTCACGACGCTGCGCTATCACGGCAAGCAATACCGCGCGATCGTCCATGCGGATCGCAATGGGTGGTTCTATGCCATCGACCGGGTGAACGGCAAATTGATCTATGCCCGTCCGTTTACCCGCGCCACGTCGGTCGCTGGCTTCAAGAACGGTCTGCCGTACACCGACAACGCCCTGCGCCCGGCGATGAACAAGCAGGTGTTCACGTGTCCGAGCTTCCTGGGGGGCAAGAACTGGTGGCCGATCTCGGTCGATCCGCTGACCCACATGGCCTACGTGCCCACGATTCACACCTGCATGACCATGAAGGGGGCGCCCTCCTTCTATCACCCCGGGTTGCCCTATCTCGGGGAGAGCTTCGAGGTGGTGCATGATCCGGCCGATCATCACTGGGGAGCGCTGCAGGCAATCGATCTGGATACGGGCCGCCCGGTCTGGAATCACGAGAGCAACCTGCCGTGGGATGCCGGGGCGATGAGCACCGCGGGCGGCGTGGTGTTCAGCGGCTCGGCTCGCGGCCACCTGTATGCGTTCGATGCACGCACCGGTCAGGTGCTGTGGCGCAGTCCGCAGCTGTCCTCGGGCATCATCGCGCCGCCATCGACCTACATGGTGGATGGCAGGCAGTACGTCGCAATCCTTGCCGGCTGGGGCGGCGGTACACCCATCTGGGGTGGCAAGATGGTTCCGGCCGTGAAGAATATTCCGCGGGGCGGGCACCTGTATGTCTTTGCCCTGCGGTAGCCGCGGCGCCCGGGTACGCCGGGTCCCGGGAGTGTTGCTGGCGGCATCCCTGAGCCTCGCCGCGCTGGGTCTCCAGCGCGGCGAGGCGGCGGTGCCGGCGCTGTACACAGCCGCACAGGCCCGCTCGGGACAGCGTGTTTACGAGGACAAATGTGCCTCGTGCCATGGCAAGCAGGAGCAGGGGCTGGTCGGTCCGGCGCTGAAAGGACCGATTTTTGCGTCGCCGAAGGCGAACTACACGGTACGGGACATTTTCCTCTTCCTGTCCGTGAACATGCCGGCCTATGCGCCCGGTTCACTCAGCCCGGGACAATACGTGGACGTGATGTCCTTCCTGCTGCAGCAGAACGGTTTTCCCGCCGGTACGGTCCGGCTGACCGCGACGACTGCCAGCACCAGCGCAGTGCCGCTGCTGTATCACGGCGGCGCTCCGGTGCGCACGGAGCACGCCCGTGCAGGGGACGGTTGCGGGCGGCCGGGCGCGGGAACTGCCACCCGTGCGCACCCGGCACCGCTGCACTGCAGGGCGCGGGTGCCTGCGCCGCGCAGCGGGCCGCTGGCCGGTTCGGCCCGCTAGCCGAGCGATCTGCCTGCGGCCCCGCTGCACTCGTGTGCACGGGGTGCTGCGGGGTTTCGGTATACCCGTACTGTACAGCGCGGCGCAGATCGCGCTAGGGTCACCGATACGGCAAGTTCCGCGGCGCGTGCATCGTGCCTGCCGCGGAGGGGGGTCGGATGACAGAAGAATCTGCTGCGCTGCAGTCGGCGCTGCATGCGGCCGACGAATTGACCGTCGCGGAGCGCTCCAAGGTCGTGTCGCTGTGGCATGAGCGGGCCCACCGGCTGGGTCTGAGCGAGCGATGGCGTCCGGACTTCAGTGCACTCAGCCGACGGGCGCTGAGTGAGCTGGCCGAGCAACACCGGGCGTTGTACCTGCATGCCCTGCCGGTGATGGAGTTGCTGCACCAGCAGATTCGAAACACCCACAGCATGGTGTTGCTCACCGACAAGCGCGGCCTGATCATGCATGCCCTCGGTGACGGGGACTTCCTCGAGAAGGCCGAACAAGTCGCCCTGAAGCCCGGCGTGCTCTGGTCGGAAGACAGCAAAGGGACCAACGCGATCGGTACCGCGCTGACCGAACAGCGTGCCACGCTGGTGCACGGCAGTGAGCATTTTCTCACGGTGAACCGCTTCCTGACCTGCTCGTGCAGCCCGATCCGCGGACCCTGCGGGGAACTGATCGGCGCACTGGATGTTTCCGGACCCCAGGAGGGCTATCACCCGCATACGATGGGGCTGGTGCGCATCTCGACGCAGATGATCGAGAACCAGTTGTTCGTCGATGAATTCGCGCAGGCGCTGCGCATCCATTTCCATCCGCGCACGGAGCTGCTCGGCACCTTGCTCGAGGGCATCGCGGCATTCGACGAGGCGGGTCGGATGCTCGCGGCCAACGCCAATGCCCGTGCGCTGCTCGGACTCGCCGCCGAGGGACTCGCCGGGTGTTCGCTCCATTCGCTGTTCGACACTGATGTTCCGTCCCTGCTCGCACGGCGCGGCGCGGCCGGGACACTGGTGCGTCTGACGTTGAAGACCGGGCAGGCGGTGCTGGCACGCGTCGAGCCGAATGCGCTCGCCAGCCGCGGTGCGCCGCCGGCGCCGCAGCCGCTGCGGCGCACCGCGCAGGCCACACCGGAACATGCTGCGACGCTGGCGGATCTGGAGACCGGTGATCCGGCGATCGCGGCCGTGATCGGTAAGGTCCGCAAGGTGCAGGGCTATGCGGTCCCCATTCTCATCCTGGGAGAGACCGGCACCGGCAAGGAACTGCTCGCGCATGCAATCCACAACGAATCCGAGCGGCGGAGCGGTCCGTTCATTCCCGTCGACTGCGCATCGCTCCCGGAGTCGCTGATCGAAGCGGAATTGTTCGGTTACGAGGAGGGTGCATTCACCGGAGCCCGGCGCCGGGGCAATCCGGGCAAGATCCTCCTGGCGGACGGCGGCACGCTGTTCCTCGATGAGATCGGCGACATGCCCCTTGCGCTGCAGACACGCCTGCTGCGGGTGCTGCAGGAACGGGCGGTCCTGCCGCTCGGGGCGCATCGCGAGCGACCGGTCGACATCGTGGTGATCTGCGCAACCCACCGGGACCTGAAGGACATGATGCGCCGCGGCCTGTTTCGCGAGGACTTGTACTACCGGTTGAACGGACTCGCAGTGCGGCTGCCGGCGCTGCGCGAACGGACCGACCTCGAGACGCTCGTGGCGCGGATCGTGCGTGCGCAGACCCCATCGGTGCCGCAGTTCTCCCCGGAGGTATTCGCGGCGTTCCGCCGCTATCACTGGCCGGGCAACATCCGCCAGTTGTCCAATGTGCTGCGTACCGCGGGCATCATGGCCGGGGCGTCGGGGCGGATCGGTCTGCAGCAGCTGCCGGAGGACTTCCTCGACGAGCTGCCGGGCGAGGACGGGAGTGCGCCGCGTGGCACTGGGGCGGATCTGAGGTCACTGCGCTCGAGCGCCGTGACTGCTGCGCTTGAGCGCGCCGGGGGTAACGTTTCAGCCGCCGCGCGCTCCCTTGGAGTCTCGCGCAACACGATCTACCGCACGATGCGGCCACGGCGTTCAGCGTAGGGTAAGGCTCACGCCCGCCAGGATATTGATGCCGGGGGCGGGTTCGAAATACGCGCCGCTCGACTGGTTGACGATGACCGCAGCGACGTAGCGGCGGTTCAGCAGGTTGTTCACCCTCAGGAACACCTCGAGGCGCTGAGCGCCGAGTGCCATACGATACCCGCCGCTCGCATCGAATACCGAATAGCTTCCGGCGTGGGCGGTATTGGTCTCGTTGGCCGGGATGGAACTGAGATACTGCCCGCTGAGACTGGCGTGCCAGCCGCGCCGGCCGCCCCAGCCCACCTTCGCATACGCGCTGTTGCGCGGTACCCCCGGCAAACGGTTGCCGGCGGGAATCAGCTGCGTCGGCGTGGCGCAGGGCACGGTGGTGCAGGTGCGAAAGCCGTCGACGTACACCGCATCGACGTACGTGTAGGCCACCTGCAGGTGCCACAACGGGCGGAAGTGATAGGCCAGGGAGGCCTGTGCGCCGCTGCGGCGCGTCCGTCCTGCGTTCTGATAGGTGGTGCGTCCGCCACGGTCGGTGACGACGACGATTTCATCGTTGGTATGGGTCAGGAACGCCGCGATGGACGCATTCAACGTGCGCCCGACCTGAAATTTCGCGCCGATTTCCCCGTTGTTGCTGCGCGCCGGACGCAGTGCGAGGTTCAGGCCCGGCGCGCCATCCGGCCGGTAGGCGAGTTCAGAGGCGAGCGGCGTGCGAAAGCCCTGGCCGAACGCTGCGTACAGGTGCAGCCAGTCGAGCGGCGCGTACAGCACGCCGGCCACCGGCGAGGTGGCCGTGTAGGTCACGCCGCCGGAGTCGTTGCCGTTGCCCGGGGTGATGAAATGGTCCTGGGTGATGAACTTCACTTCGCTGTGGCGTACGCCGAGCATGAGGCTCCACTGCCGCGACAGGGCGATGCTCGCCTGCGAGTACTCGTCGATGTTGCGCGCAATGTCGTTCTCGTTGCGTCGCCGTGCTCCCTGCACGCCGAGCGTGGGGCCTATGAAGTTGTCGTACCCGCGGCGCAGTTCGTTCTGCGTGTCGCAGCTCACACCGGCGACCCAGGCGAGTGCATGGCCGGCGATGTGGGTCTTGATGCTCCAGCGGGCATCACCGCCGCCGAAGGTGCGGTGCAGGTCGACGACGCCGCCGGAGCTCGCCGGTGCGAACTGCGCGCCGACCGGGATGGAGAGGAATTGCAGCACGCTGCGGTGTCCGTAGTAGCCCATCAGGCGCAGTTGCTGGTGCGCGCCGAGAGCGTATTTGTAGATCAGTCCGCCTTCCTGCTGATCGAGTGTCTTTCTGGTATGGAAGGCGAGTGCCCCGGCGCTCGTCTGGTCCGGGTTCGCGGCGAACTGCGCGGCAGTGAGTCCCTGCGCGTCGAGCGAGTCGGGGCGCGACAGCACGTTCGCGACGAACGTGAGCGAGCTGCGTGAGCTGAGGGCGTAGTTCACCTTGCCGTTGAACGACTCGCTGCGCGCCTTTTGCTGCGGCCTGAAGCCCTGCCAGGAGAAGTGGGTGAAGTCCAGGTTGTAGCGCAGCTTGCCGAGCGCATCGCTGGCATCCACGCCGGCACGCACCGTGCCGAAGCTGCCGAAGCCGAGGTCGAAGCGCAGCGCGCCGGGCGCCTTGCCCGAGGCGGTGAATATCTGGATCACGCCCCCGGAGGAGTTGCCGTAGAGCGCCGAGAACGGCCCTTCGAGCACCTCCACGCGCTGCGCCGAGCCGAGGTTGAACTGCGAGACCTGGCCCTGACCGTCCGGGCCGCTCTGCGGGATCCCGTCCTGGCAGATCCGTACGCCGCGCACGCCGAATGCCGAACCGGCGCCGATCCCGCGAATGGA
>JAKADE010000088.1 GCA_021820785.1 Pseudomonadota bacterium | reverse complement strand
CGAGGAATACCACTCGATCGTGCACGACGCGGCGAGCTGCCGCTTGGCGGCGCTCGATGACGCGGCGGTCACGGTCGAGGGCGAGGCGGACCCGTTTCTCGAGACCGCCGATGACGAATTCCGCGGCGCGCTCGCCGGCGCGATCGATGGGCTGCCGGAGCGCGAGCGGCTGGTGATGTCGCTGTACTACAGCGAAGGATTGAATTTGAAGGAAATCGGTGCGGTGCTGAGGGTGACCGAATCGCGCGCCTGCCAATTGCACGGGCAGGCGCTGGTTCGGTTGAAGGCGCGTTTGAACGAATGGCGCGACGGCCCGCAGGCGGGCGAGACAGCAAGACGAGGCAGGCAGTGAGCAAAGATCTGAAATTTCTGGTGGTCGACGACTTCTCGACCATGCGGCGCATCATCAAGAATCTCCTCCACGATCTCGGCTACTCGAACGTGACCGAAGCCGATGACGGCAAGACCGCCCTGCCGATGCTGCAGGCGGGCAATTTCGACTTCCTGATCACCGACTGGAACATGCCGGGCATGCCCGGTCTGGACCTGATCAAGGCGGTGCGCGCCGATGCCCGCCTCGCCAAGATGCCGGTGTTGATGCTCACCGCGGAAGCCAAGCGGGAGCAGATCATCGAGGCCGCGCAGGCCGGGGTGAACGGCTACGTCATCAAACCGTTCACTGCCGAGACACTCAAGGAGAAACTCGACAAGATCCTCGGCACGGCTGGGAAGTGAGCCGGCCATGTCGAACTTCTCAATTCTGCAGCGCGAATACGCAGCATGCCTCGAGTCGATGTCCGAGGCGTTTCAGCGCGGTGACGAGACGGCGTTCTTCGCGGCCGTCGATCACATCGTGCACATGCGCGAACCGAAAATGCTCGGGGAGATCCGCAAGCTCACCGGCGATCTGCAGAAGGCACTGGAGCGCTTCAGCATCGAATCGCGGCTCGCGGATATCGCCGAGCGCGAAATCCCGAACGCACGTGCCCGCTTGACGCACGTGATCAACATGACCGACGAGGCCGCGCATCGTACGCTCGACCTGGTCGAGCGCTCCGGCCCGCTCGCCGAGCGGACCGCTCGCGAGGCAAACGCGCTGCTCGAGTCGCTCGAGGCGTTCCGGACACGGCCGGCTCCCGCGGCCGGCTTCGAGGGCGTGGCGCGCTCGGTCGAGGCGTTCCTGCCCGTGGTCCGCTCACTCGAGGCGTTCCTGCCCTCGGCGCGGTCCGACTGCGAACAGATCCGGCGCAACCTCGCCGATGTGCTGCTCGCGCAGGGCTACCAGGACCTGACCGGGCAGATCATCCGCAGCGTCATCAAGCTGGTCGAAGAGCTCGAGCGCACGCTCGGCGACCTGACCGCGCTTTCCGGCGGCACGGTCGAGCACGCGACCCTAGGCGACTCGAACAGCAGCGGCTTCGGCCCGGTGGTTCCCGGCGTGACCCAAGGAGAAGTCGCATCTGCGCAGACCGACGTGGACGCCCTGTTGTCGGGTCTCGGCATGTAAGGTGGGACGATGGACATCCTGAGCATCATCGGACTGGTGCTCGCCGTCAATGCCGTGCTCGTCGGCGCGATATTGCGCGGCGCGGGCGTGATGGCACTGGTTTCGCTCGAGGCGCTGGTGGTCGTCGGCGGCGGGACGATTGCCGCGATCTGCGTGCAGACCCCCCTGCCGGTGATGCGACGCGCACTCGGTATCTTTCCGTGGGTCATGCGCCCGCCACCGCGCGACGGACACCATCTCATCGAGAAGATCGTGCAGTGGAGCGTGACCGCCCGCAAACAGGGTCTGCTCGGGCTCGAGCCGCTGATCGAGGAAGAGCCTGACGAGTTCACCCGCAAGGCGCTGCAGATGGTGGTCGACGGCAGCGAGCCGGAGAACATCAGCAGTACCCTGTACGTCGACGTGAACATGCGCGAACACGCCGACATCACGGCCGCCAAGGTGTTCGAAAGCGCTGGAACCTATGCCCCGACACTGGGGATCATCGGCGCAGTACTCGGCCTGATGGCCGTGCTGCAGAATCTGACCGATCCGGCCCGTCTCGGACACGGCATTGCCGCGGCGTTCACGGCCACCGTGTACGGCATCAGTTTTGCCAATCTGTTCTTTCTGCCCGTCTCCGCCAAACTCAAGGGCATCATCCACCGCCAGACCCAGTTCCGCGAAATGATCATCGACGGCATGCTCG
The DNA here is from genome assembly GCA_021820785.1 of Pseudomonadota bacterium. Next base: position 6,787 of record JAKADE010000088.1, on the reverse strand, counting down.
CGATCGCTCAGGGAGAGAATCCGCGGGCCATCGAAACGAAGCTGCAGGGCTACCTGCACTGAAGAGACATCTGATGCGCAGAATCCGCCGTCACGAAGAACATACCAATCACGAACGCTGGGCGATCCCGTACGGCGATCTGCTGACGTTGCTGCTCGCGTTCTTCGTGGTGATGTATTCGATCTCCTCGGTGAATGCCGGCAAGTACCGTGTCCTGTCGAACTCGTTGTACGCGGCGTTTCGCGGTCAGCCGCGCGCTCTGACGCCGATCCAGATCGGCCGGACACAGATCGGCCCGGGCACCATGCCGGGCGCCGTGCCGGGCTCACACCTGGTGCCGACGCGGATTCCGAAGCATCCCCCTGCAGCGCAACTCAACGCGCCGCCCGCGCCTGTGCACGATCCGTTTCTCGGTCGCATTGCCGCAGGGGTCGACAATGCAATGGGTGCGCTGATGCACCGTCACCTGGTGATGATGCACCGCGAGGCGGGCATGATCGAGGTACAGTTCAGCACCGACCTGCTGTTCCCGAGCGGCAGCGCACACCTCTCGCCGAGCGCCGTGGCCGCGATCACGCACCTAGCGGGAGTGCTGCAGCGTTATCCAAATCCGGTCCGTGTCGAGGGGTTCACCGACAATGTACCGATCCGTACGGTCCAGTTCGCCGCCAACTGGGAGTTGTCGGCAGCCCGTGCCGGCAGCGTGGTGCACATCCTCTCGGCCCACGGCGTCGCGCCGAGCCGTCTGGCCGTGATCGGCTTCGGCGCGCAGCGCCCGATTGCCAGTAACCAGACGGTCAGTGGACGCGAAGCGAACCGCCGCGTCGTGGTCGTCATCCTCGCCAACCACCTGCAGCGGCATGCCGATCCCGCCTGGCTGCCGCACGCGGCCCACGACGGCATTGGCACGGAAGCTGCACCAGTGAGGTAGGTGCCCGGTCGATGACGGCGGTTTTCCGTCGATGTCGCTCCTGCCGGCACGGGTTTTGTGACCGACTTCACAGGAGTTGCGGCCATGGCCGTCATGAATCTGCCGAACATCGAGTTTTTCCTGATCCTGGGGCGGGCGGTATTCCTGGTGTTCTCCTTCGCGGTGGCAGCGGTGACCTTCACCGCGTGGCGACGCTCGGCGCGCGAACAGGCCGAGACCGCCCTCGCCCAGAATCGCGCGCTCACCGAGCAACTGGCCGCGCTCGCGGCGCGCCTCGATGCTGCCGATCAGCACCTCGCGCAACTGGCGGAGCGGCTCGAACAGCCGCCGACCCGCGCGGCGAGCGCACCGGCCGGTCAACAGGGCTACCAGATCGCCATCCGACTGGCGCGCAGCGGGGCCGCCGTGGACGAACTCGTCTCCGGATGCGGCCTCACCAGAGCTGAAGCTGAGCTCGTGAAGCGGCTCCACGGACCGCCCTTACCGGAACTGCGTCAAGTTTCCTAGCAGCCGGTTCAAGCACGCCGTCGGCACGCCGATAACTACGGTGAATATGAACCTCCGTCCCCGCTCTAAACCGGCCCGCGCACCCAAGCGAGGCCGACAGGCCGCCGTTGCCGCTGCCCCGCGAGGCAAGAGCAAGCGGCGTAACCCTTTGGTTTTGCAGGCTGAATGCACGCTGGGCAACGGTGTCGAGCTCAAGAGCGCCCTCTGTGCGCTGCTCGCTCACGAAGGCCCGGTGACGCTCGACGCCGCTGCCGTTGAGCGCATCGACACCGCTGCGCTTCAGCTGCTGGCGGCGTTCGTGCGCGACCGGCGCCTCGCCGGCGCGGCGCTGCAGTGGCGGGCCGTCTCCCCGGCCCTGCACTCGGCCGCTCGCCTGCTCGGCATGGACACGATGCTCGCGCTCGATGAGGCAGCCTCATGACGGTCGATCTGACGCAATTCCACGATGCGTTCTTCGAGGAGAGCTTCGAGGCGCTGGATGCCATGGAAGCGGCCCTGCTGAAACTCGACATCGGAGCGCCGGACCCGGAACTCATCAACACGATCTTCCGCGTGGCGCACTCCATCAAGGGCGGCAGCGCGACCTTCGGCTTCACGGAAATTGCCTCGTTCACGCACAGCCTCGAGACGCTGCTCGATGAGCTGCGCAGCGCCACCATGCCGGTGACTGATCAGGTCTCCGACACCCTGCTCAAATCGGTCGACGTCATGCGCGCGATGCTGCGCGCAGTCCAGGCCAAGCAGCCCATCGACGCCCAGCGCGTATCAGACCTGCAATTCGATCTCGAAGTCATCATCGCGACCAAAAACGCGGCACCGACCACCGCGGCCCCCGCCACGGCGGCGCAAGTGCCCGCAGCGACGGCGCAGAGCCCCGCGGCGACGCCACGCTGGCAGGTACGCTTCCGGCCCTATCGGGAGCTCATGGCGCGCGGCAACGATCCGCTGCGCATGCTGCGCGAACTGCATGAACTCGGCGAAGTGCACACGCAGATCGACGCTCAACACCTGCCGCCACTCGCCGAAATCGAACCGCAGGATTGTCATCTCGCCTGGACGCTGGAATTGCCGGGCGAGATCGCCGAGGACGCCATCCGGCAGGTCTTCGACTGGGCCGAAGGCGACTGCGACCTGACGATCGAGCGGCTGGGCGACGCGCCGGTAGCCCCGCCCGCACACCCACCGGTAGACGTCCCTGCCGTCCCGCTCGCCGCCGAAACCCCCGCGGCTGTGCCGGCGCCCCCCGAAGCGACGCCCTCCTCCAGCGCCCCTGCGCCCGTCGCTGCGCCGCGCACCGAAACTGCGGCCAAGACGGAAGCTGGCCCCGGCGCGCCGGCCGACTCTGGCTCGATCCGCGTCAGCGTCGACAAGATCGACGAGCTGATGAATACCGTCGGAGAGCTGGTGATCACGCAGGCGATGCTCAGCCAGCTCGGCGGACAATTCGAGGGGCCGCAAGCCGAGCAGCTGCGCGCCGGTCTCGGGCAGCTCGAGCGCAACATGCGCGAGCTGCAGGAAAGCGTCATGCGCGTGCGCATGCTGCCGATCAGCTTCGTCTTCAGCCGCTTCCCGCGCATGGTACGGGATCTGGCGCACCGGCTCGGCAAGCAGATCGAACTGAAACTCACCGGTGAGCAGACCGAGCTAGATAAGACGGTCCTCGAGAAGATCGGCGATCCGCTGGTGCACCTCGTCCGCAACTGCATTGATCACGGCATCGAGCCGCCCGAAAAACGCATTGCTGCCGGCAAACCTGCCGCCGGCACCGTGCACCTCGATGCCGCCCACCGCGGCGGCAACATTGCCGTAGAGGTCAGCGATGACGGTGGCGGTCTTGACAAGGACCGTATCCTTGCCAAGGCCCGTTCGCGCGGACTCGTCGGCGCAAACGACACACTCTCCGACGCCGAAATCTACGAACTCATCTTCCTGCCGGGATTCTCCACCGCCGAAAAGACGACGGATGTCTCCGGCCGCGGCGTCGGAATGGACGTCGTGCGCCGCAACGTAAAGTCCCTCGGCGGCAAGATCGAAGTGAACAGTGAATCCGGGCGCGGCTCGCGATTCACGATCACGCTGCCGCTGACCCTCGCGATCGTCGACGGACAATCCGTCGCCGTGGGGAGCGAAACGTACATCGTGCCCCTCATCTCCATCGTCGAATCCATGCAGCTGAAGAACGGCAATGTCAGCCGTCTGAGCGGCAAGGGCGAAGTATTCTCGTTCCGCGGCGACTACCTGCCCATCATCCGCCTGCACGAGCTGTTCGGCGTCGAGCCGCGCACCCACGAACTGCACGAGGGGCTCGTCGTCGTAGCCGAGGGCGACGGTTGTCGCGCCGGACTGTTCGTCGACGATCTGCTCGGCCAGCAGCAGGTCGTCATCAAGTCACTCGAAACCAATTACGGCCACATCGAGGGCATCTCCGGCGCAACCATCCTCGGGGACGGTTCGGTGTCGCTGATTCTCGATGTCCCAGGTTTGATTCGCGTCGCCTCGATGCGCGTCGCCGCGTAAGCCCGCTTCGGGCCAGGAGTCATGGCAATGTCGACAAAAACAAACGGTGATCAGCAGCACGGCATCGAATCTCGCCAGGTGCTCACCTTCGTACTCGGCAACGAAACGTACGGGGTCGACATCCTGCGCGTGCAGGAAATTCGCGGCTGGACCGCGGTCACCAAGATCCCGCACGCGCCCGCACACGTGCTCGGCGTCCTCAATCTGCGCGGATCGATCGTTCCGATCGTCGACCTGCGCATGCGCTTTGCGCTCGAGCGCGCCGAGTACACCGCCATCACGGTCATCATCGTCATGTCGGTAGTCACCCCGGCCGGCCGTCGCGATTTCGGCGTGGTAGTCGATGGCGTTTCGGACGTAGTCGACGTCAATGCCGCCGAGGTCAAGCCCGCCCCCGAACTCGGCGAACGCGGCGCCACGGAATATCTACTCGGCCTGGTGACGATTGCCGAGCGCATGGTCGTCCTGCTCGACATCGACCGGTTGATCGGCCGGGAACTCACTGCCATCGGCGCTGGTGAAGACACCGAGCCGCTCGCCGCAGACGCGGCCTGAGGGAGCCCGAATTCATGCAACGTCTGAGCGAATTTCCGCTTACCTTCCGCCTGCCGCTGTTCAGCAGTGCCGTACCGCTGGTGATCCTCGGCGGTGCGCTGCTGCTCGGCGCGAGCGGCACACTGGCATTGTCGCTCGCGGCCGCAGCGCTCGCCGCCGGTGGTGCACTCGCGTATTTTGATGGACGGGTCGCGCAAGCCACTCTCGAGGGCGCTGCACGCAGTGCGGAAGCGCTTGCCGAAGGACGCCTTGAGACCCCGGCAGATGTTGCGACCCGCGCCTACGCGCCCCTCGCCGGCGCCCTGGAAGCGCTGCGCGCCAAACTGCACACCGACCGGGAACAAGCCGAAACGCAGCGCAGAAACCAGCACATCGCGCCCGAGATGCAGCGCCGGGACAACGAAGCCGTGGCGGCCCTGCAGGCACAATTGCGTGACACCGTTGCTGCCGTCCGCGAGACAGTGAATGCCGCCATCGGTGGCGATCTCGCCCGTCGTGCTGCGGTGCCGCTCGACAATGCGGACCTTCGGGTATTGACCGACTCCGTCAATATGCTCATTCAGAACATGGGCGCGATCGTGCACGGCATTCAATCCACGACCGACGACGTCAAGCGCGCCGCCGACGAGATCTCTGCCGGCAACGAAAACCTATCCCAGCGAACCGAGGAACAGGCCTCCTCACTTGAGGAAACCGCCTCATCGATGGAAGAGATGACCACCACGGTCAAGCAGAACGCCGACAACGCCGCCCAGGCGAATCAGCTGGCGCTCGCCGCCCGCGACCAGGCTGAACGCGGCGGTGTGATCGTCAATCAGGCGATCGCGGCAATGCGCGACATCAACCAGTCTTCGAAGAAGATCGCCGACATCATCGGCGTCATCGACGAGATCGCCTTTCAGACCAACCTGCTAGCACTGAACGCTGCCGTCGAAGCGGCCCGCGCTGGCGAGCAGGGCCGTGGCTTCGCCGTTGTCGCAAGCGAGGTGCGCAGTCTCGCCGGGCGCTCAGCAACGGCCGCCAAGGAGATCAAGGGCCTCATCCAGGACAGTGTCCGCAAGGTGGAAGACGGCTCGACGCGAGTCACCCAGTCGGGCCAGACGCTCGAGGAGATCGTCGCTTCCGTGAAGAAGGTGTCCGACATTGTCGCCGAAATCGCGGCTGCCTCACGAGAGCAGTCGGCCGGAATCGAGCAGGTGAACCGGGCCGTGATGCAGATGGACGAGCTGACGCAACAAAACGCGAGCCTCGTGGAACAAGCGACCACTGCCGCACGCAACATGTCCGCCCTTGCTGATTCACTTGATGAAAACATGGCCCGGTACCGACTGACCGCCTCGGCGCACACCGGTGCCGATGCGCGTCCGACGGCCGCGCCGCTGCGCCGCGCCGTTGGAGGGTGATCGCATGCGTCTGACTACGCTCAATCACATGAAGCTCTGGCAGAAGCTTGCCGTGCTGGTGCTGGCGATGAGTCTGCCCGCCACCGTGGTGGGATTCTTCTACCTGCGCAGCAGAAGCGGAGGGCTCGAGCAATCTCGCGCCGAATTCGCCGGCAGCGCATACCTTCGTGCAATCGGGTCGTTCCAGGCCGCAGTGCTCTCGCACGAAGGCCGGGCGTTTGCGCTGGCAAGCGGAGATGCCTCGCGCACGGCGGCGACGCAGGCTGCTACAGCTGCGGCTGACACCGCGCTAAGCAAGCTGCAGACGATCAATGCACGCTTGGGCCTGCGCTACGGCGTGCGCAGGGACTTCACCGCTATTGCTGCACAATGGCGCGCGCTGCAGAACAATTCTGCCCACTTCAATGCTCAACAGCTCACCGCCGCACACCAGAACCTGCTCGTGCGCCTCGGTCGGCTGCGCGATGCAGTAGCGGCCGGCTCGCTGGCGGATTCCGATCCCGACCAGTCGAGCCGCAGTCTGCTGCAGATCGCGAGCCAATACGCTCCGGCGGCGCTCGCAGCCGAAACCGCGCTGCGTCGCTACGCTGTCGATGCGGCCGCCAAGGGCTACCTTGGCGGCGATGACCGCATGGGCATCCACATTGCGCTCAGCCGGTTGAACAGTGCCCTGGAGTCCATCGGCGCAGCGCTCAAGCAGGTTCCGCAGAGTGCGCGCGGTCCGTTGGAACGCACCCTCGGGCAGGCTCGCAGTGAGGCGCAAACGTTCTACCAGACGGTTGCCACCCGTATCGTCAATGCCAGCAACGTGAAGATTCCGGCCGGGACGCTCTACGATGCCGGCACCGACCTCAACGGGACACTGACGCACCTC
>JAKADE010000087.1 GCA_021820785.1 Pseudomonadota bacterium | reverse complement strand
GCTTCAGTGACGCAGAGCTCGCACAGATGCGCGCCGCGGAGCAGGCCCCCGGGACCCACCCGGTGGACCTCTATCACCTGTGCTTCGCGCTCGGCAAGGCGCTGGAGGACCGCGGTGACTATGAGACGTCATGGCAGTTCTATGCGCGCGGCAATGCGTTGAAGCGGGCCGAGAGCCGCTACCGGCCCGAGTTCGTCGAAGCCAATACGCGCCTGCAGAAGGCGGTGTGCACCGCGGAGTTCTTCGCCGCGCGGCAAGGCTGGGGCACTCCGGAGCCCGACCCCATCTTCATCGTGGGCCTGCCCCGGGCCGGCTCGACGCTGCTCGAACAGATCCTCGCCTCGCACTCCCGGGTCGAAGGCACGCAGGAACTGGCCGAGATCCACCGCTATACCGTGGAACTGCGCGGGGCGTCCGCCGACCCCGAGGACCCTCGCTATCCCAGCGTATTGACGGAACTCCGGGCCGAGGATCTGCGCCGGCTCGGCGAGCGATTCCTCGCCGAAACGCGGGTCTACCGGCATACGGGCCGACCCCTGTTCATCGACAAGATGCCGAACAATTTCCGGCACATCGGTCTCATTCACCTGATGCTGCCGAATGCCAAAATCATCGATGCGCGTCGGGAACCGATGGCCTGCTGCTTCGGCAATCTGAAACAGCTGTTCGCGAGCGGCCAGGAGTTCACCTACAGTGTCGAGGACATTGCCCGGTATTACCGCACCTACCTCGAGCTGATGGAGCACTGGAATGCGGTACTGCCCGGAAGGATTCTCACCGTCCACCACGAAGATGTGATCACGGACCTCGAGGGCAGCGTCCGGCGCATGCTGGCGTTCTGCGGCCTGCCGTTCGAGTCGGCCTGCCTGGAGTTCCACAAGACCGAGCGGAGCATTCGCACGGCGAGCTCAGAGCAGGTACGCCGCCCCATCAGTCGCACTGGACTCGAGCACTGGCGGCACTTCGAGCCCTGGCTGTCACCGCTCGAACATGCCTTGGGTGATGCGCTGATCCGCTATCGCGCGAGCGCCTGACTTTCGGCCGCACAAAGAAGTGCGCCGCCGTGAGTGGCACGCCCTCGCGGGGCATCATTCAGGCGTTCGGCGGGTCCGTCTGCAGGGCTCTGACGCGATCGATGAACTCAGCGCGTGAGTTCTCGGAGGGGAACGGCACGGTGGGCTGCGCGACGCCCAGGAACCGACACAGAGGCTCCCACCCGTCGCCCACCCGATACACGAGGAGTCGTTCCGGGGCGATCGCGGCGATCACGGATCGGGTGTGGGCCTGAAAGAACTCGGTCATCACCGCGCGGTCGTCGAGTTGCGCGGGAACTCGCTCGAGGATGCCGGCGAAAAATCGCGCCCGCTCGTCCTCGCCGGCACGGCGCGCGAGGCTCTCGGGGGCAAAAATCGTCGCATGCACCGAGTCGAACCACTGGTCTGCATCGCGCACGGTATGGATGACCTTCGCGGCCGGATAATGGTTCGTCAGCTCCCGCCAGAACGCGGCACTCGGATAATCGACCGCCGCATGGTAGTCCCGGAAGATGGACTCCCAATCCGCCCGCCCCCGAGCCGCATCAATCCACAGCGCCATGCTCTCGGGGTGCTGGAACACCTCGACCATGTGATGACAGGGACCGAAGCCCAGCATCGCGAGCGCCGTATGCAGCGATTTGGTGCCGGTTCGACCCAGTCCCGTACCCACAACCTTCAGGCCCATGGCGATGTCCACATCTCTTGTGACGTCAATGGCTCCTGCGTATGGCAGGCGCATTGCCACACTACCGCCAATGTGTCGCCGACTCCAGCTCACTCGGCGCCGAGGGAGTGCTCCGGACCCCGGGGACAGACTGACCCCCGGAGCCGCCGACGACTGAAACCCTTCGCTCTGCTGCTCGCCGCACACTGATCAACCCATTCCAGGGTTGGGGACGCTTCACGCCATGGGCCTGCGACACCCTGATCAACGACTCACCCGGCGAGCGCCACCGCGCGCGACTGCCCTCCGCCGCTGCGATGCTGTCGGCTCATCCCGCACACCACCATGAAGCGATTTCACCTTGTCTGGCTCAGCGAACGACGACCCGTTGGCGCGCCACAGCACCGGCGAGATCGCCGCACGGAACACACCGGTCAGCCGCGAAAGGCTCATCCAACAAAATCCGTGCTGCCGCCGCGAAATCTCGGCAGAACCGCCGAGCGTCTCATCGATCGCTTCAGACACCCTCTCGCAGCCTGGAACCGCCTTCGAAGTGAGATGGCCCCGGTCTCCCATAGGGGTTCGCTGAAGCCATCGCGCAGCACCGGGATCGTGCCGTTGGAATTCATCGCGAGGAACGCAGAGGTGTCGGTGACGCCGTAGCGGTGCCCGGCATCGGGACACTGGTAATCGAGGCCAAGTTCGCCGATGCACCTGCACCACAGCACGGCCTGGACATAGGACAAGATCCTGCGCCCCCGAAGTGTCAGCATCGTTCCTCCCCCCGGCGGCGGCCCCCGCTGCAACCTATCATGCCGGAGGATCGGCGCCAGAGCGGCGGCGTGCGGGCAGGCGAGGACGATCCGACGACGCAACGCTTCCTTCCGCGTCCCGCCCGGGGTCCGGCCGGGCGTCGCGGGGTCGGGTCAGGTCGCGGCCGGGCGGTGGCGGTCTGGCCGGCCGCGTGTTCGCAGGGCGAGGGCGAGGGCGGCGATGCCACTGGCCAGAAGGGCAAGCGGGCCTGGTTCGGGCACTGTGGAGGGCGGCTTCACGGCTGTGGTCAGATTGTCTAAGACGATTGATCCGTTGGCGCCGTCGCCGCTGTAGACACCGCTGTTGCCGGCCGTGAGCACAACATTGGTGGCCCAACGCGCGACGTAGGATCCCGCCCCGCCGCCGGGGCCGGCAAAATTACCGCCACCGCCACCGCCACCGCCGCCGCTGTAGCCGCCGCCACCACCACCGCCGCCATCGTAACCGCCGCCGCCACCGCCGCCTAAACCGCCAGCGCCGCCCGTGTAGCGACCATTCTGGGAGGCGCCGCTCCCGCCGGCGCCACCCATGCCACCGGCGAGACCGCCTGCCCCGCTGAAAGAGCCGCTGCCATTCCCTCCGCTGGTCGAGAAGAGGCTACCGCCACCGCCACCGCCGCCGCCCAAGGACGTGCCGGCGCCACCACCGCCCCCCGCGCTGTAGCCGGCGCCGCCACCGCCGCCGGCACTACTCCCTGTGCCCGACGCGCCGCCGTTGCCGCCCGTTCCCGTGCTATTGTTGATGCGGCTGATGTAGCGGCCAGCCGTTCCGCCATTCCCGTACGTCGGGCCGAAATACCCGCCGGACGTTCCGTCGACTCCGCCAGTGCCCGCCTGCCCGCCGCCGCCCGCGCGGAGGCTGTAGCTGCCACTTCCCACCCCTCCTCCTCCACCGCCGCCGGCAACGACCAGCAACGTTCTCGCCGACTGGTCGAAGACAAACGTGCCGCCGCCACCGCCGCCGCCCGAAGCCAGGCTTTGCCCCCCGCCGCCACCGACGAGAACTTGCAGGATCGTGCCCGCCGACAGCTGGAAATCGCCGCCCGCTGTTGCCCCTGCGCCACCGGCCCCGAAGCCGTACGAACCGCCGCCGCCGCCACCGATGGCCGTGATATCGTAGGTTCCGGTGTAGCCGATCGTGTAATCGACGAGCGTGCCGGTGTACGGGATAACGGTCTTGCCAGCGCCGATGGTGCCGGCAAGGGCGCTGACGGGCAGCGTCATGATGCCGAGCGCCGTCAGGGCGGCGCGGACGCTGCTCGCCACGGTGGGGCGGCGCGGCATGGAGGTCGTTTCCCGTTCGTCGTGCATGGACTCTCTGCTCCGCGTCTGTTGTCATTCCGGGGCGACATTTGTACGCGCGTGGGGCGCACGTCGTTCCGGCAGCTTGTTGTTGCTCGCGGCGTCGCGATCGGGCAGGCCGCGACCACCGGGACCGGGCGTATTGTCCGTTCCGTTGACGGAACGATAGCGAGAGGCGGCGCGGGCGTCAAATGTCGCCAGGTTGTGATTCCGATGCATTGACGCCGACGGCGATCCGGCAGACAGTCTCACCCGCTTGAACGCGACCCAGCCCGTTAGATCGGTTGGGTCCTTGGTCGTTGCCCACAAGCAGGACATGCATTGCCCTGCCCATGGACTCGATGTATGCGACGGATCAAATTTCAGTATTTACGTCGCGGTCTTAGTTGAGTCTTCCTGCCCGTGCGACTTGTCCGCCAGGTGGAAGGTTGAAATTTTCTTGATTTATGTCGTTGTATCCGGTAAGTCACTCTAAAGAATAAACAAATTAAGTCTCGCCAAGGAATCCAATAACAAGCTGCTGCCCGACCGCAGCGTAAGGGGTAATTATCGATGAGCAAGCACCAGAAAGCCTGCGCTGACCGTCGCACCGAGACTACCCGAGGCAGGGACGGCACGGCAGCACACATCGCCCTGGCACTTCCCTTGCCCGCACACGCCGGTAATACCGGTACCGGCACGACCGCTGTGAGCGCCCCGGGAAGCTTATGTCAAATGCGCATGCGGGGTCCGATCGCATGACGCAGAAGACAACCCGGCAGCCTGAAAGCGGGCTGCCGTTCCGACTGCATTTCATCTCGGGACTGCCGCGCTCGGGCTCCACGCTGCTCGCGGCACTGCTGCGCCAGAATCCGCGGTTTTCGGCCGGGATGTCCGGTCCCCTCTGCGGGCTATTCAATACGCTGCTCGGGGAGATGAGCGCGCGCAACGAATATTCGGTGTTCATCGACAATGAGCAGCGCCGCGAGGTGCTCCGCGGCCTGGTGCACAGTTTCCATGCCCACCGTGCGCCCGAGCAGGTGGTCGTGTTCGACACCAGCCGGGCGTGGACGAGCAAGCTTTCGGCGACCGGGGAGCTGTTCCCCCGCTCGAAGCTGATCGCCTGTGTGCGCCACATGCCGTGGATCATCGACAGCATCGAGCGAATCGTGCAGCGAAACATGTTCCAGCCCTCGATCATGTTCGATTATCAGCCCGGCGGCACGGTGTACTCGCGGGCCGAGGGAGTGGCCGGCGCCAATGGGCTGGTCGGCTATAGCTACAATGCACTGAAGGAAGCGTTCTTTGGAGAGAACGCCGGGCGCATGATGCTGCTGCAGTACGAGACGCTGATTGCCGAGCCGCGCCGGGCGCTCGATGCGCTGTATGAGTTCATCGGCGAGCCGCGCTTTGCACACGACTTCGAGAACGTGAGCTACGATGCCCGAGCGTACGATGAGCGGGCGGGAACTCCGGGGTTGCATGAGGTACGGGCGCGGGTGAGCGCCACGTCAGCCCGACGGGATACGGTGCTGCCGCCGGATCTGTTTCGGCGCTTCGAGAACGACGCGTTCTGGCGCAATCCAGAGCTGAACCCCCGCAAGGTGCTCATCGTCTAGCGTCTCGGCACGGCCTGATATCCTCACCGGGCACATCCGGCGACTCACGGTAATTGTCGACAATTGGCGCCGTTGCGCAGACACCTCAACCGAGCTATCAACCTCGCGAGGAATCTCGAGACTGCTAAACTGCCTGACTGCAATAATTTGCGAGATCTCGATGAGGGCAGGACTGAGCAACCCTGCACTGATGCACGCCACGACCATCCAGTAGCGCCCCCCGCATTGCGCTGCCAAAGGGTGCCAAACGGTGCAAGGTGCAGATGGGCTGTTACTACGCACATGGCCAAAGAGCCGAAAACGTGTTCTTTTAGAGGCGGTCTGGCTGGCCAGCGTCGCTGTGAGCACCACGCGCCCGAAACGATGCTGCCGGTTTCCGGCTTACTTCCCGGGTCTAGCGGTTGAACCGCCCCGGGTTTCCAGGAGAGCTCCGGGTCTGGGTCAGGCCGCGATGGCCAGACCTGATTGCTGGCGAGTGCAGCGAGCGAACACGCCGGTCGCGATCGACCCGCACAGGTGTCCAGCGACATCCAGATTCACGCATTTGGGCGACGTCCAGATTTACGCACCTCCTGACCTGCCCCCGAGATCAGAGCCGTTCGTGAGCGCGTAAAATCCTAGGTTGGCACTCTACCTCAAACTCTCTGCTTCTGGTCTGGAGGGGCCGGCATGCCGACCCCTCCAGGCTGCTGCGAACTCCGTCGGCGTCACGTTGGCCACAGAACTGTGCGGCCTGTTCTCGTTGTAATCGATACGCCATGCCGCAATTCGGCGTCGTGCTTCAGCGAGCGTAGCGAACCAGTGTTTGATCGTGGCGGCGGAGAAGCATTGTAGAACCCAGATCAGAGCGTCCCGGGCGGCAATCTCCAGTTTACGCCGGCGTTCTCTTGGAGACCGCTGCGAATCAGCTCCTGGGCGCGTCCCCGCCTGGAAACAGGTACCGGCAGTCGATCAGCGACCCACCCCTGGGCTATCCGTTCGCTGGACAGCGCATATATGTCGTTTTAGCCACCTCTTATGAGTATAGCTAAATTTGCATATTGTAATCGGCTATATATATGCGATGATCTATATGTATTGGTCACTTAGATGAAATCACATATAAACTCTGTCCGAATGGATCGACTACCCGAGGCCATAAGACGGGAGCTAAAGGCCGCCCGGCTTCGCCGCGGCTGGAGCCAGGCGCAGGTCGGACAGCAAGCAGGCCTTCCACAGACCCATATCTCCGGCATCGAAACCGGCCGCATCGTGCCACGCTTCGATACCTTGCTCGATCTGGTGCGGGTGCTCGGCATGGATTTGGTTCTCGTGCCGCAGTCTCTCGTTCCTGCTGTCACCGCCCTGGTGCGTGACGGCCACATGGACAAAACCGACGAGCGCCCGCTCTATGCTGCTGACGAAGATCAGGATGGTGACGCATGATGACCAGCACCACCAAACAGCCGGTCACGCTGGCCGTCCTACTCCACGGCAAACGGATCGGCGTCATCAATCGCCTGCCCGGTGACAGATATCTCTTTGCCTTCGACGAGGCCTATGTCGAAGACACCAACCGACCGACGCTAAGCCTGTCCTATAAGGGCGCCTCTGGGTTGGTGACAACAATCAAACCGACAGCGATGCGCCTACCGACCTTTTTTTCCAATCTGCTGCCGGAAGGCGCCTTGCGCGACTACCTCGCGGCTAGAGCAGGCGTGATGCCCGGACGGGAGTTCATCCTCCTCTGGCAGTTGGGCGCCGACCTGCCCGGCGCTGTCACGGTCGAACCGCTCGACGACAACTGGGCGGCGGAGCCGGAGGTCGAGAAAGATAGCGGTACGGAAAGTGCCCCTGCGGTGCTGAAATTCTCGCTGGCAGGCGTGCAGATGAAGTTCTCCGCCCTTGTGAACGGCAAGGGACATCTGACGATACCGGCCAGCGGTATCGGCGGCTCCTGGATCGTCAAGCTGCCCTCGCCCCATTATCCGGCCCTTGCTGAAAACGAATACGCGATGATGGAGCTTGCGCGCCGCGTCGGTATCGACGTGCCTGAAATCCGCCTGCTGCCGCTCGAGGAGATCGCTGGCCTGCCTGAAGACGTGAACCGCGCAGGCAGTCACGCGCTTGCCATCCGCCGTTTCGACCGCAATGCAGACGGAGGCCGCGTGCACATGGAAGACTTCGCCCAAGTGTTCGGCATCTATCCCGACGACAAGTATAAAGGGCGCAATTACGCCAATATTGCCGCCGTGCTCGCCGCCGAGGCGGGTGACGCCGCTGTTCACGAATTCATGCGGCGATTGGTCTTCACGGTGCTGACCGGCAATGGAGACATGCACCTCAAGAACTGGACCCTGCTCTACCCGGACAGCCGAGCTCCCGTTCTGTCACCCGCCTATGATCTGGTGGCGACGGTCCCCTACCTCTCGAAAGACAATCTAGCTCTCAACTTCGGTGGCGAGAAGGACATCGGCCACATCATGCCCGATCAAGTGCGCCGCTTCGCCGACAAGGCCGGTCTGCCGGTGAATCCGCTATGGACGATTGCGCGGGAGACATCGGCTCAGATCGTGGATTCGTGGCGCGATCACGATGCAAAGGATTTGTTACCCAGAGAACTCCGCGATGCAATCGACAGGCAGATCGAACGCGCTGCCATCTAATCGAACCGAAGCATCACGACTGTAAAGCTGTCGGTTGCATATGATTTAATCCTATTATCAGTAGGGTCCCGATTCCACATGGGGGTTGGCCCACTCCTACGTGGACACCTACGACGTGCCCAAGTAACCAATCATCCGTCCTCTCCGCATGCCGGGCCATGCGGCCAAGACCGGACGGTTACCCGTTCTGCCTCGAGATGCGGCCGGCGTCTCTGCCGGTCCGATTCCATCGAGCACCCAATGTAGGCCGACTCAAATTTGGATCGTCGGCCTCTCGGTCGTGCGCCACGCCGACGCGCCCCCCCGTCAGTCACCCACGTCGATTGCGACGAAGCCGCACACCCTCTGACTCCAACCAACGCGGCCGAGAGCCGTGCCCGACTCAAGACGGAACCAATGCCCGGAGTCACCTATGGACCGCAATGCGCCACCCAGAGACGGTTTTGCACAACTGCAACGGTAACGAGAACGCCACATCAGCTCAGTGAGCCACGAGGAAATTCTCTCAAATTATTGATTTTATTATGGGACGTGACGGATTCGAACCGTCGACCAGCGGATTAAAAGTCCAGATCACGCACCCGGTCGCACCACGTGACGCCAGAGAACGCAGGGACTTGCGACCGGTCCGCGGTGACCGATGGAGCCAAATTGTGGCAACACGTGTGCCAGCGCTGTGCCAATGCGCAATGCCAAGCTGGGTATCGCGCAGCCATTGAATCGGCCGGCAATGTGATAGGGGTTGGCCGCTCAAAGGCCAATATCGGCACGATGACGCACCGTTGGTCGCTCCCAGCACGCGACCCATACGTCATTGACGCACCTGCGTCAATGACGTACTATCTGATTCCATGGTCTTCATCGAATCGGCGGTCTTTACCAGGCAAGTCAAGGAGCTGCTGACCGAAGAAAGCTATGCAGAATTCCAGCAATGTCTGGCAGCGCATCCGCAATTGGGCGATGT
>JAKADE010000086.1 GCA_021820785.1 Pseudomonadota bacterium | reverse complement strand
TGGGTGCTCATCGGGGGGTATACGTTCTGATCGGAACCGGTGACCCGATGGCCGGCGGCCCGCGCCAGCGCCGCGACTCCGCCCATGAACGTGCCGCAAACCCCAAGAACGTGAACGTGCATAATGGTGAAGGATTGTACCGATCGGAACGCCATTGCACCCAGCTGCCACACCTGAGGCGGTGAATGACATCGCCGCGCGCCTGACCGCTCAGAACGCCATCGGCATCGACACCGAGTTCCTGCGCGAACGCACCTACCACGCCGAACTGTGCCTGGTGCAGCTGTCCTGGGAGGATCACGCCGCCTGCGTCGATCCGCTGGCGCTGGGGGACCTGAGTGCACTCTCCGCGGCGCTCACCGGTCCACCGGCCGTGAAGGTGCTGCACGCCTCGCGGCAGGACCTCGAGGTGCTGCTGCCGGCGGTGGGTCCAATCCGGCCGATCTTCGATACCCAGATCGCCGCGGCACTGGCCGGCGAGGCGGCACAGATCGGCTACGCGGAGCTGGTGCGCCGGACGCTCGGGCACGAGCTCGCGAAGGGACAGACGCGCACCGACTGGTCGCGCCGCCCGCTCACCGCCGAACAGATCGAATACGCACTCGATGACGTGCGTCATCTGCTGGCGCTCAAAACGGCTCTCGAGGAGCGCCTCGAGCAGCTCGGCCGGCTGTCCTGGCTCGCCGAGGAACTCGCTGCGCTCGAGGATCCCGCCGCCCTCAGCGTCGATCCGGAATCCGCCTGGCGGCGTGTGAAGGGGTTGAGCGGCCTCGATCCGGGTCGCCAGCGCCTGCTCAAGTCGCTGGCGGCCTGGCGTGAGCGGCGCGCGCTCGAGCGCAACCGGCCGCGCGGCTGGATCCTCGCCGATGTGCTCCTGCGCGACATCGTGATGCGCGTACCGCGCACTCGGGCCGAGCTCGGCGCCCTGGAGGGCATGCCACCCGGCCTGCTCGAGCGCAGCGGCGCGGAGCTGCTCGAGGCCGTGCGCGCGGCCGACATCCCCGATCCGGCCCCGCAGGTACTGCGATCCCGGCCCGATCCGCAGCTGACGGCGTTACTGAAGAAGCTGAGTGCGGTGCACCAGGCCGTGGCCGCCGAGCTCGCGCTGAGCCCGGAAGTTCTGGCCACGCGCCGCGACCTGGAACAGCTCGCGGCCGGGCGGCAGGACGGACCGCTGCTCAGCGGCTGGCGGCGCGCGGTCCTCGGGGAACGGCTGCTCGCCTCGCTCTGAGCGCGCGCCAGCCGCGGCGGCTCAGCCGGTGAGCGCCTGCTCGAGCCGGGCCGATACCGTCTCGAGATCGCCCTCGGCATCAATGCTGCGCAGCAGGCCCTGGCCGCGGAAATAATCGACCAGCGGCCGGGTCTGTTCGTCGTACACGCGCAGCCGCTGCGCAACGGTCGCCTCGTTGTCGTCCGGTCGCTGGAAAAGCCGGTGCGGCTGGCCGGTCTTCGGGCAGCGCTCCTGCTCGAGCGCACCCGCAGGCAGGGTCAGCAGGTTGACCACCCGGCCGCAGTCGCTGCAGGTGCGCCGTCCGGCGATGCGGCGCGACAGCTCCCCGTAGTCGACGTTCAGCTGCACCACCGCATCGAGCGGCTGGCCGATCGCGCGCAGCAGCTCATCCAGCGCACGCGCCTGGGCGAGATTGCGCGGAAAGCCATCGAGAATGAACCCTTGGCGGGTATCGGCCTCACCGAGCCGCTCGCGGATCATGCCGAGCACGATCTCGTCGGCGACCAGCCGGCCGGCGGCCATCGCCTCCTGGGCCTGAAGTCCGAGTGCAGTGCCTTTGGCGACCGCCGCACGCAGCAGATCCCCGGTCGAGATCTGCGGAATGTGATGCCGCTCCACCAGCCGCTGCGATTGCGTGCCCTTGCCCGAGCCTGGAGCCCCCAACAGGACGATGCGCATGAGTATGACTATTTTAGTGCCAAAGGTCTTGCACCATACCGGGGCGCCGCAAGCCGGTCAAACGTCACTCGCACCCCCGTCGTCCCCCCGGGCGAGGCGGGCCGCGCTGCGCTATCCTTGCCGCTGACGCGACAACACGCGCCCCGGGGGGGCGCATGCCATGAAGCACACCGGCAGAAAGAATGCGTTCTATGCCCAGTCGGGCGGGGTTTCGGCCGTCATCAACGCCTCGGCCTGCGGGGTGATCGAGACGGCACTGCGCCGCAGCCGGCACATCGGCAAGGTCTACGTGGGCCGCGACGGCATCATCGGCGCGCTCACCGAGGACCTGATCGACGTCGGGCGGGAGAGCGCAGCGACCATCCGCGCCCTGAAACACACGCCGGGAGGCGCGTTCGGGTCGGCCCGCTTCAAGCTCAAGAGCATCGAGCAGAACCGCGCCGAGTACGAGCGGCTCATCGAGGTGTTCCGCGCACACGACATCGGCTACTTCTTCTACAACGGCGGCAACGACTCGATGGACACCGCACTGAAGGTGTCGCAGATCGGCGAGTCGCTCGGCTACCCGGTCACCTGCGTGGGCGTGCCGAAGACCGTGGACAACGACCTGCCGCATACCGACTGCTGCCCGGGTTTCGGTTCGGCAGCGAAATACGTCGCCGTCTCGACCCGCGAGGCGGCGCTCGACGTGGCTTCCATGGCGCGGACCTCGACGAAGGTCTTCGTGTTCGAGGTCATGGGCCGGCATGCCGGCTGGATCGCCGCGGCCGGCGGGCTCGCCGGGCGCAAACCGGGCGATGCGCCGCACATCATCCTGTTTCCGGAGATTCCGTTCGAGCCCGAGCGCTTCCTCGAGCGCGCCCAACGGTGTGTCGAGGACTACGGGTACTGCGTCGTGGTGGTCTCCGAAGGGGCCGCCTACAGTGACGGCCGCTTCCTTGCCGAGGCGGGCACGCGCGACGCATTCGGACACGCGCAACTCGGCGGCGCGGCCCCCGTGGTCGCCAACATGATCCGCGAGCGGCTCGGTCACAAATATCACTGGGCGGTCGCGGATTACCTGCAGCGCGCCGCACGGCACATCGCCTCGAAAGTCGACGTCGAGCAGGCCTATGCGGTCGGCAAGGCCGCCGTGGAACTCGCCGTCAAAGGGACCAACGCGGTGATGCCCACCATTGTGCGCAAGCGTACCAAGCCCTACCAGTGGACGATCGGGCACGTGCCGCTCAGCGAGGTCGCCAACCGGGAGAAGAAGGTCCCGCGCGAATTCATCACCGCCGACGGGTTCGGCATCACCGCCGCCTGCCGCCGCTACCTCGAACCGCTCATTGCCGGGGAGGCCTACCCGCTGTACCGCGACGGCCTGCCCGATTACGTGCGGATCAAAGGCGCCCCCGTGCGGCGCAAGCTGAAATCGACGTTCAACGTCTGACAGTTCTCGAGTCCTGCGGCTGCACGGCTGCCGCGAGCCGGGCAGCCCGCGTCCGGTGTTTCGCGGCCGTTGTGGAGTGAAATCCAGGGGGAGAGCGACTGATGAGTCCGAATATGTGGCTTTGGGCGGCGATCGCCGCCGGTGTACTCGCCGTGCTCTACGGCGCAATTTCGACGACGGCGATTCTGCGCCTGCCAGCGGGCAATGCCCGCATGCAGGAGATTGCCGCGGCCGTGCAGGCCGGGGCCAAGGCGTACCTGAAGCGCCAGTACAGCACCATCCTGCTGGTCGGGATCGTGGTCTTCCTCATTCTCGGGTTCTTTCTCGGCTGGCCGACTGCAGGCGGGTTCGCCATCGGCGCGCTGCTGTCCGGCGCCGCCGGCTACATTGGCATGAGCATCGCCGTACGCGCCAACGTACGCACCGCAGAAGCCGCCTCGCGCGGACTGAATGCCGCGCTGGCCGTGGCGTTTCGCGGCGGTTCGATCACCGGCATGCTGGTCGTCGGGCTCGGCCTGCTCGGAGTGGCCGGATATTTTGCCGTCCTGCGCCACATGATCGGCCAGGCCGAGGCGCTGCACGCCCTCGTGGGTCTCGCCTTCGGCGGCTCGCTGATCTCGATCTTCGCCCGGCTCGGCGGCGGGATCTTCACCAAGGGCGCGGATGTCGGCGCGGACCTGGTCGGCAAGGTCGAAGCGGGCATTCCGGAAGACGATCCGCGCAATCCCGCGGTGATCGCCGACAACGTCGGCGATAACGTCGGGGACTGCGCGGGCATGGCGGCCGATCTGTTCGAGACGTACGCCGTCACAGTCGTCGCCACCATGCTGCTCGGCGGGCTGCTGTTCGGCGGGCACGGCAACGGTTCGGCCTTCACTGCCGCCGTCTACCCGCTGGCGCTCGGGGCGATGTCGATCGTCTCCTCGATCATCGGCACGTTCTTCGTCTCGACGCGCGAAGGCGGCAAGATCATGAACGCGCTCTACAAGGGCGTGGCGGTCTCCGGCATCGTCTCGGCGATCGGGTTCTACTTCATCACCCACGCGCTGATGCCCGAGGAAGGCATGGCGCTGTTCGGCTGCGCGCTGATCGGGCTGGCGCTCACCGCCGCGCTGATCGTGATCACCGAGTACTACACGGCCACCGAGTACAGCCCGGTGCGCAAAGTTGCGGCAGCCTCGCAGACCGGACATGCCACCAACATCATCGCCGGCCTCGGCGTGTCGATGAAGTCGACCGCGCTGCCGGTGATTGCCGTGTGCCTGGCGATCTGGGGCTCGTACCGGCTCGGTGAAGTCCATGGCGCGGGCCTCTACGGCATCGCCGTCGCCGCCACCGCGATGCTCTCGATGACCGGCATGATCGTCGCGCTGGATGCTTATGGACCGATCACCGACAACGCCGGCGGCATCGCCGAGATGGCCGGACTGCCAAAGCAGGTGCGTGACATCACCGACCCGCTCGATGCGGTCGGCAACACCACTAAGGCGGTCACCAAGGGCTATGCGATCGGCTCGGCCGCGCTCGCCGCGCTGGTGCTGTTCGCCGATTACACCCACAACCTGCAGGCCGCCGGCAAGCTGGTCGCCTTCTCGCTGTCCGATCCAGCGGTCATCATCGGCCTGTTCATCGGCGGCCTGGTGCCGTACCTGTTCGGTGCGCTGGCGATGGAGGCCGTCGGCCGCGCCGCCGGGGCGGTGGTGAATGAGGTGCGCCGGCAGTTCCGCGAGATCAAGGGCATCATGGACGGCAGCGCCAAGCCCGACTACTCGCGCGCCGTCGACCTGCTGACCCGCGCGGCGATCCGCGAGATGATCATTCCCTCGCTGCTGCCGATCCTGGTGCCGGTGGTGCTGGTGGTGGTGATGAACTACCTCATGGGCCCCGGGGCCGGCATCAAGGCGCTCGGCGGACTGCTGATCGGCACCATCGTCACCGGACTGTTCGTCGCGGTGTCGATGACGACCGGCGGCGGTGCCTGGGACAATGCCAAGAAGTACATCGAAGAAGGCAACTTCGGCGGCAAGGGCTCCGAGGCGCACAAGGCCGCGGTGACCGGCGACACGGTCGGTGATCCGTACAAGGATACGGCGGGTCCTGCGATCAACCCGTTGATTAAGATCATCAACATCGTTGCGCTGCTGATGATCCCGCTGCTCTGAGACAAGCGCGGACACGGTGACTGCGGCCGCCGCCGGCGGCCGCAGTCACGCTCCGCAAGGCATCTCAGGCCTGGCCGGCGCGCGATTGGGTGAGCACTGCACTCACCAGCCGGTTCAACCGTTCACAGTAGGCCGCCACCGGCGCATCGGCTTCCGCCTGTTTGCCGATCAGCGCCTGACGGATGTCCGCCAGACGCCGCTCGATGCGCTCATCGACCGTCATCGAGCGGCAGATCAGCGCACTGACGCAGGCGGAAATCTCTGCATCCAGAGCACGCGCGTCGCTGCCCGCGATCTCGACTCCGGCGAGTTCGCTGGGACAGCCTGCGGCGAGATGTTCACACCATAGACGGGCAAGCTGCATAGGCTCTGGGCCTCCCTGCCGCTCGTTCTCGTATGGAAATGGACGCTCTTCATACCACGGTCGCCACGAAGTTGCACCGGACAATTGGCAGCCGGCGCGACACATTAATGTGGGCCTGCGCCAACAGATGCCGGCTCAGCGCGACGATACATGCGGTAACCGATTGATGCGCAAGCCGCAATGCGCCTCCTGGATTCGTTGCATTTGCGTCAACGACTCGGCCGCGGCGCGCGATGCTCGACGAACCGGTAACAGACTGTTACTGTTGACCTTGCTTGATAATACGGCGCCCGAGGTCCACCCGTGCGATCCACAGAACAATTTCCAGTGAATAAAACCGACGAGGAGTGGCGACGGACGCTGACTCCGGAACAGTACCGGATCCTGCGCAAACACGGGACCGAGCGCTCCGGCACCAGCGATCTGAATTCCGAACACCGCAACGGAGTGTTCGTCTGCGCCGGCTGCGCCCAGGAGTTGTTTTCCTCGGAAACGAAGTTTGAAAGCGGCACGGGTTGGCCGAGTTTCTTCGCGCCGCTGCCGGACGCGCTCGGCACACGCGAGGACCGCGGCCTGCTGATGCGCCGCACCGAAGTGCACTGCGCCCGCTGCGGCGGACATCTCGGACACGTGTTCGCGGATGGACCGAAGCCGACTGGACAGCGTTACTGCATCAACGGTGCAGCGCTCAGATTCGAGCCGCGCTGAGACGGCTCAGGCCGCCAGCGGCAGCGGCTTCGGACGCGCGATGGCGTATCCTTGCATGTAGTCGATGCCCATGCGGCGGGCCACCTCGAGCGCCGCGCTGTCCTCGACCTGCTCGGCGATCACCTTGAAGTTCAGCTTGCGCGCCAGCTCAATCATCGCCGTGACCATCGCCTGGTTGACCGAGTCGCGCGCCAGGTTGCGCATGAACGAACCGTCGATCTTCAGGTAATCCATCGGCAGGGTGCGCAGGTTGGAGAACGAACCGACGCCGGAACCGAAGTCATCGAGCGCGAAGCGGCAGCCCATGCCGTGCAGCACCCCGACGAAGCGCCGGGCGTGCTCGAGATTGGCCACCACCGAGGATTCGCTCAACTCGAAACACACCTGTGAAGGTGTCACCCCGGTGCCATCCAGGCACTCGACGACGAACTCGAGAAAGTCCGGATCGCCCAGCGTCTGTCCGGACACGTTGATCGCCACGCAGCGGCGCGACGGGATCTGCAACGCGCCGCGCCCGAGCGCCGCGAGCGTGGTCTGTACGACCCAGCGGTCGACCATACCCATCAGCCGATAGCGCTCCGCGGCGCGCACGAACTCCGAGGAGGAGATGCTCTCGCCCTCGTCCTCGTTGAGCCGCACGAACACCTCCATTGCCGGTCCGCCCGGATCATCGCCGTAGGCCGGCACGATCGGCTGCTGGTACAGCTGGAAGCTGTTCTCGCGCAGCGACGCCTGCAGGCGCTGCAGCCACTGGATCTCCCCGCTGTGACGGGCGAGCGCCTCATCGTGCGCCGAGTACACCGCCACGCGTCCAGAGCCGCGCTTCTTCGCGACGTAACAGGCCGAGTCGGCTGCGACCAGCAGTTCCTCGGGCGCACCGCTCTCGCGCGAAATCTCCACCAGACCGACCGAAACGCCGAGATTGAAGATCTTGTCGCGCCACACGAAACGGTGATCGGCCACGGCACGGCACACATCGTCGGCGATCTGGCGCGCCTTCTCGAGCGGACAGCCGATCAGCAGCATGCCGAACTCGTCACCGCCGAGCCGCGCCACCGTATCGCTGTCGCGCACCGCATCGCGCAGCACCTTCGCCACTTCCCGCAACACCCCGTCGCCGGCCACGTGGCCACTGGTGTCGTTGACGACCTTGAAGCGGTCCAGATCGAGACAGCACAGCACGTGCTGGCCGTCGCCGCGGTGCCCGCTCTCGGCCGCTTCCTGCAGCCGCCGCTCGAACTCCGGCCGGTTGACCAGCCCGGTGAGCGCATCATGGGTCGCCTGGTAGGACATCTGCCGCGCGATGCCGCGCAGTTCCGAGACGTCGTGCAGCAGCACCAGCGCCCCGCTCAAGCGCCCGCCGGGGGCGCGGATCGGGGAGGCCGACAGCTCGATCGAGCGCTCGCTGCCGTCGTTGCGCGCCACGAGCAGTGCGCGGCGGCCGAGATTGACGGCGATGCCGCTGCCGAGCGCCTGGCGGACCGGCTCGCTGATCAGCCGCCGGTCCCCCTCCTCGATCAGGTTCACGACCTCGCCCAGGGTACGCCCGAGCGCCTGGTCCTGGGGCACCGAGATCAGCCGCGCCGCGGCCGCGTTCAAGTACATGATGTCCCCGGCCCGGTCCGTCGCCACGACCGCCTCGGTGAGCAGGTCGAGCGCGGCGAGCTGTCCGCCGTCGGGCATGCCGTCCGCCGCGTGCACCACGGCGGCGCCCTGCTCCGGGAGCACCTCCGTGCCGGTCATCAGCAGCGCCGGACCGTCATAGTCGAGGGCTGCGACCAGCAGCTCGATGCGCACCGCCCCGTCGGCGCCGGCCAGATCGACTTCGAAGCACTCCGCGCCCGCCTGGCCGGCGAGGCGTCGGCGCGCGTTCTCGGCGACGAGCTCGGCGTACTCGGGGGTCACCAGTTCCGCGAGCGTCCGCCCGATCAGCTCCCGAGGCGTGACGCCCAACAGCCGCGCCAGCGCCCGATTGGCGTACACGATGGTCTCGCGCTGCACGAGCACGGCTTGCGGCAGCCGCTCGGCGAGCGCCATGAACTCACCGTGCTCTGCCGTCCGTCCGGGGCGCGGCGCCGCAGCGCCGAGCAGGCGGTTCAATGCCTCGACCAGTTCACCGACCGCCGCAGGGGCCTGGGGCGCATCGGGCACGCTCAGCGTCGGTCGTTCGGGTGGAAGGCGTTCGATCTGGCGCGCCAGGGACTCGAGCGTGCGCCGCTCGCGATGCCGCAGGCGTTCCGAGCGCAGCACGAGCACGACCGCGGCGAGCAGCGCCAGCAGGAGGCAGAGGGCCCAGAAGATCGACATTCAGCTCAGCTTCCCTCGGGCGGCCGCTTCCACACTGCTCCGCGACTTATTGGTTATATCCATACGTGCAGATCGTGCACGCGGCGAGCATAGCGCATGGGGTGGGGCGTTCCAGCGCTATTTCACCATATCTCGTCGCAATTCCGCTTGGCAGGAGCGCCGAAAACCCGTAATTTTCCCCTGCCCCGGATCCGGGGAGGCGATTGATCCGATTGGAGTCCCGTCACGATGC
>JAKADE010000085.1 GCA_021820785.1 Pseudomonadota bacterium | reverse complement strand
CCGAGCTCCGCGAGCGTCAGCGGCCGTCCGGCGGCGAGCAGCGCCGCCTCGATCACGTTCCTCACATACGATTCAATCATCAGCATTCTCTTGGCTATCGGGTGCCTCGGCCTCGTCCGCAAACGGCGCCGCATCATCCTCGGCGGCGGCGGGCTCGGCCCCTTCGTCCGGCCCGGCGGACGGGGACTGCGCCTCCTCTGTGCCCACCACGCGCAGCGCCGGCTTGCCGGGGCGCACGTGCAGGGGCGCGTAGGGCTCGGACTGCACGATGTCGATCAGACCTTCGCGCACCAGCTCGAGGATCGCCATGAAGGTCACCGTGACCCCCATGCGGCCTTCCTCGGGCTTGAACAGCCGCACGAACTCGACGAACCCGCCGTGCTCGAGACTGGAGAGGATATTGCCCATGCGCTCGCGCACCGAGAGCGCCTCGCGCTGGATGTGATGATGCGCGAACATCTCGGCGCGCACCACGACCTCCTGGAACGCCAGCAGCATCTCCTTCAGCGTCACCTCCGGCAGCGTACGCACCACCTGACGGTCGCGCAGCTCCGCGCCCGCCACGAAGTGATCGCGCTCGAGGCGCGGCAGCGCATCGATGTTCTCCGCGGCGCGCTTGAACCGCTCATACTCCTGCAGGCGGCGCACCAGCTCGGCGCGCGGATCCTCCTCGCCATCGCCTTCGGCGCTCTTCGGCCGCGGCAGCAGCATGCGCGATTTGATCTCCGCGAGCGTCGCGGCCATCACCAGGTACTCCCCGGCGAGCTCGAGCTGCAGATCCTGCATCAGCTCGATGTAGCGCATGTACTGGCGGGTGATCTCCGCCAGCGGGATGTCGAGGATGTCCAGGTTCTGCCGCCGGATCAGGTACAGCAGCAGATCGAGCGGCCCCTCGAAGGCCTCGAGGAACACCTCGAGCGCCTGTGGCGGGATGTACAGGTCGCGCGGCAGCTCGGTCACCGGCTCGCCGTTGACCACCGCGAAGGGCATCTCCACCTGCTCCGGCGCCGTCGGCGGCGGCGCGGACGGCGCTTCGCCTGCGGCGGCCGTCGGTTCGGGATTCGTCTGGCTCATCGGTGCGGTCAGTCGGTACGCAGGTGCATCGCGCGACGCACTTCTTCGAGGGTCTCGCGGGCGGCATCGCGGGCCTTCTCGGCCCCTTCGGCGATGACGTCGCGCAGCAGCTCCGGATTGTCGGTGTACTCCTGCGCGCGCCGGCGCATGCCGGTGACTTCCTCGACGATCTTGTCGATCACCGGCTGCTTGCACTCCAGGCAGCCGATGCCGGCCGAGCGGCAGCCCTCGGCGGCCCACTTGCGCACGTCCTCGCCCGAGTAGATCTTGTGCAGGCCCCACACCGGGCAGCGTTCCGGCTCGCCCGGATCGGTCCGCCGGGCCCGCGCCGGATCGGTCTTCATGGCACGCAGCTTGCGGGTCACGGACTGCGGGTCCTCGCGCAGCTCGATGGTGTTGCCGTAGGACTTGGACATCTTGCGCCCGTCGAGGCCGGGCACCTTGGGCGTCTCGGTGAGCAGCGCCTGGGGCTCGGGCAGGATGCTCACCCCGCCGCCCTCGAGGTAGCCGAGCAGCCGGTCCCGGTCGGCCACGGTGAGCCGGCTGACCCCGCTCACCAGCGCCCGGGCGCGCTCGAGTGCCTCGTGATCGCCGGCCTCCTGGAACTTGCGCCGCAGCTGCCGGTAGAGCGTCGTGTTGCGCCCCCCGAGGGCCTTGATGGCCCGCTCGACCTTCTCCTCGAAGTCCGGCTCGCGCCCGTAGAGGTGGTTGAAACGGCGCGCCGTCTCGCGCGTCAGCTCCACGTGCGCCACCTGATCCTCCCCGACCGGCACGTGCTGGGCGCGATAGACGAGGATGTCCGCGCTCTGCAGCAGCGGATAGCCGAGAAAACCGTAGGTGGCCAGATCGCGGTCCTTCAGCTGCTCCTGCTGGTCCTTGTAGCTCGGCACCCGCTCGAGCCAGCCGAGCGGGGTGATCATCGAGAGCAGCAGGTGCAGCTCGGCGTGCTCCGGCACGTGCGACTGCACGAACAGCGTCGCGACGCCCGGGTTGAGCCCCGCGGCGAGCCAGTCGATGAGCACCTCGTGCACGTACTCCGGCAGCCGCGCGGTGTCCTCGTAGCCGGTGGTGAGCATGTGCCAGTCGGCGATGAAGAAGTAGCACTCGTACTCGTACTGCAGGCGCACCCAGTTGCGCAGCGCCCCGTGATAGTTGCCCAGGTGCAGCCGGCCGGTCGGCCGCATACCGGACAGAACCCGCCCGCCGGGGTTGGGAGTGCTCATCGAACCTCGTCTCGTGCCGCTAAACGGTCAGTATACCGTGTCGCCCCCGCCCCCGAGGATCGGTGCGAGCGACCCGCGGCCGACCCGCAGCACCGTCGGGGGCGTGACCGACAGGTCGACCACCGTGGTCGGCACCACTCCGCAGTCGCCGCCGTCGAGCACCGCATCGAGCTCGTGCCCGAGCCGCTCCTGGATCTCCCGGGCCGAGGTGAGCGGGGCCGGATCCTGCGGCAGCAGCAGCGTGCTGCTCATCAGCGGCTCGCCGAGTTCGCGCATCAGCATCAGCGGCACCGGATGCTCCGGGACGCGCACCCCGATGGTGCGCCGCTTGGGGTTCTGCAGCCGTCGCGGGGTCTCGCGGCTGGCGTGGACCAGAAAGGTGTACGGGCCCGGCAGACAGCTGCGCAGCATGCGGAACTGCCAGGTCTCCAGACGCGCAAAGCGCCCGACCTGGGCCAGATCGGCACACACCAGCGTGAAATGATGGTGGCGGTCGGCGGCACGGATGCGCCGCACCCGCTCGAGCGCCTTGCTGTCGCCCAGATGCCAGCCGAGGGCGTAGCACGAGTCGGTCGGATAGGCGATCAGGCCACCGCCGCGCACGATGTCCGCCGCCACGCGGATCAGGCGCGCCTGGGGCGTCACCGGATGCAGCTCCAGGTACTCACTCACCGGCCCCCGCCTCCTTCCTTCCGATCGGATGCGCCCTCCCTCGGGAGCATCGGCGCTCGAGTGGGTTATGATACCCACTTCACGAACCGGAACGGCGACTGCCCCGCGGATGAATCCCACGCCCAAAGTCTCCCTCAGCGACATCCGCGCCGCGCTCGAGCGCTCGCTCGCACCGACGGCGCTCGAGGTCCTGGACGACAGCGCACGCCACGCCGGCCATGCCGGGGCGCGCTCGGGCGGACATTACCGCGTGGCCGTGGTCTCGGCCGCCTTCGCCGGCCGCTCCCGGCTCGAGCGTCACCGCATGGTCTACGAGGCACTCGAGCCGCTGATGGGCCGGGGCATCCATGCGCTGAACATCCGTGCGGGTGCCCCGGAGGACCCGCAGCGCCCGGTTACTTGAGCCGGGACCGGCCGAGCGGCCGGTCCCTCTCGCTTTCCACCACCCTAACCGAGAACCTCATGAAGCATCTCAGGATCCTCTGCATCGGGCTCACCGCGCTGGGCCTGGCCGCCTGCCACGGCAAATCCACTTCGAGCGCCGGCGCGTCCGCCGCGGTTGCGACCGTCAACGGCCACCCGATCACGCGCCAGTTCTACGACTCCTACATCAAGATGGTCTCCGGCGGGCGCACTCCGAGCGAGCTGACGCCGCAGCAGCGCGCGATGGTGCTCGACGGGCTGATCCGCGCCGAAGCGGTCGCCCAGGCGGCCGTGAAGAAGGGTCTGGACAAGCAGCCGCACACCGAGACGATGCTGAAGCTGACGCGTCTGAACGTGCTCGAGCAGGCGCTCTCGGACCAGTACCTCGCCAGCGCGGCGCCCACCGACGCGGAGCTGCAGTCGGTGTACGACCAGCAGCTCGCCAAGTTCCCCAAGCTCGAGTATCACGCGCGACACATCCTGGTGAAGACGCAGGCCGAGGCCGAGCAGATCATTCACCAGCTCGACGCCGATCATGACCGCAACTTCGCGGCGCTCGCGAAGAAGGATTCGCAGGACCCCGGCTCGGCGCAGAACGGCGGTGATCTGGGCTGGTTCCCGCCGAACAACATGGTGCCGTCGTTCTCGGCCGCACTGGCGAAGCTGAAAGTCGGTCAGGTCACCCAGACGCCGGTGCACACGCGCTTCGGCTGGCACGTGATCCAGCTGCTCGGCACCAAGCCGATGCACGCCCCGAGCTTCGAGCAGGTCAAGGCCCGCCTGAAACAGGCGGTGGAGAACAAGAAGTTCCAGTCCTACACCTCCTCGCTGGTGAAGCAGGCGAAGGTCGAGACCTACCTCGACCCGCAGACCGGTGAACTCGCGGCGAAGCCGACCGCCGGCATGCCGGCGATTCCGGCGCCGACCGCGGCTCCGGGCGCCGCTGCGGGCAGCGCCCCCCCGGCGCCGGCCCCCGCGGGCAACTGAGCGATCGGATCGATCCTCAGCGGAGCGGCCCCGGCCGCTCCGCTGAGGACGCCTTCAGCGCCGGTGGGACTCCAGCAGCTGGCGCAACCCCGCCTCATCGAGGACCGGGATGCCGAGGGCCTGAGCCTTCTCGAGCTTCGAGCCCGGCGCCTCGCCGGCCACCACGTAGCGCGTCTTTTTCGACACACTGCCGCTCACCCTGGCCCCGAGTGCCGTGAGGGCCTCCTGCGCCTGCTCGCGCGTCATGCCCGCGAGCGTCCCGGTGAGCACGAACGTCTGCCCGGCGAGCGGCAGATCCGCAGCCCGCGCCGTGAACGGCGCCCACGTGACTCCGGCATCCCGCAGCCGTCCGATCAGCGCCCGATGCTCCGGTGCGGCAAAGAACGCATGCACGTGCGCGGCGACGACAGGACCGACGTCCGGCACCTGTTCGATCTGCTCGGGATGGCTGCGCGCCGCCTCGATCAGCGCATCCAGATCCCCGAAATGGCGCGCCAGCGCCAGCGCGGTCGCCTCGCCGACTTCGCGGATGCCGAGCGCATAGAGCAACCTCGGCAGCGTGGTCTGCTTGCTGCGCTCGAGCGCAGCAAGCACATTGGCCGCGGATTTCTCGCCCATGCGCTCGAGCGCCTCGAAGTCCGCCGCGCCGAGCCCGTAGAGATCCGCCGGTGAGCGCACCAGGCCGCGCTCGACCAGTTGCGCGACCACCTTGTCCCCCAGTCCCTCGATGTCCATCGCCAGCCGGCTGGCGAAGTGGCGGATCGCCTCCTGGCGCTGCGCCGGGCAGGTGAACCCCCCGGTGCAGCGGGCCACCGCCTCGCCCTCGGGCTTGAGCACTTCGGAGTGGCACACCGGGCAGTGACGCGGCAGTGTCACCGGCTCGGTGTGCGCCGGACGGCGGGCCTCGATCACGCGCACCAGCTCCGGGATCACGTCTCCGGCGCGGCGCACCACCACCGTATCGCCGACGCGCACGTCCTTGCGCTGCACTTCGTCGAAGTTGTGCAGCGTCACGTTGCTCACCGTCACGCCGCCGACGAACACCGGCTCGAGCCGCGCCACCGGCGTCACCGCGCCGGTGCGCCCGACCTGCCACTCGACGGCGCGCACGCGCGTCATGGCCTCTTCGGCCGGAAACTTGTGCGCGAGCGCCCAGCGCGGCGCGCGCGAGACGAACCCGAGGCGATTCTGGTACGCCAGGCGCTCGACTTTGTAGACCACCCCGTCGATCTGGTAGGCGAGCTCGGCGCGCCGCTCGCCCATCCGGCGGAAGTACTCGAGGCAGCCCTCGACCCCCTGGACGCGGCGGCCCTCGGGACAGACCGGCAGCCCCCACCGGCGCAGCGCCTCGAGCAGCTCGCTCTGGCGCTCGGGGAGCTCCCAGCCGCTGACGCTGCCGAGCCCGTAGCAGTACATCTGCAGGGAGCGTGCGGCGGTGACGCGCGGATCGAGCTGGCGAAGGCTCCCGGCAGCGGCATTGCGCGGGTTGACGAAGGTCTTCTCGCCCCGGGCCTCGGCTGCGCGGTTCAGCCGCTCGAACCCCTTCAGCGGCATGAACACCTCCCCGCGCGCCTCGAGCAGCGGCGGCGCCTTCCCCTGCAGGCGCAGGGGAAACGCCCGGATGGCGCGCACATTGGCCGTCACGTCCTCGCCCTTGAACCCGTCACCGCGGGTCGCCGCCCGCTCGAGCAGCCCGTCGCGGTAAATGACCGTCACGGCCAGCCCGTCGAGCTTCGGCTCGGCGAGATACTCGAGCGGCCCGTCCGTCCCGAGCCGCTCCGCGGCCCGCCGGTCGAACGCTCGCACCTCCTCGTCGCTGAAGGCGTTGTCGAGCGAGAGCATGGGCACCTCGTGCACCACCTCCTCGAACGAGGCGCTCGGGGTACCCGCGACGCGCTGCGTGGGCGAGTCGGGCGTGATCAGCTGCGGGTGCGCGGCCTCCAGGTCGCGCAGCTCGCTCATGAGCCGGTCGTACTCGGCGTCCGGGATCTCCGGATCGTCGAGCACGTAGTAGCGGTAGTCGTGGCGGGCGATTTCGGTGCGCAGCGCGGCAATGCGCTCGCGCGCGCCGGTGCTCACGAGAGGGCCTCACCCGGATCCACCGCCAGCGTGTGGCGCAGCTCGGCGAGCCGTGCCTCGCTCAGCGGTTCACCGCGCTCGTCCTGCACCTCGCCCTGCAGCCGCTCGTTGAGGTTCTGGGCCGCCGCGAACAGCGCCTCGAAGGCCTCATCGGCCGGCAGCGGGCCCGGCAGCACGGTGAAGAGGTTCAGTCCTGCATAGCGCTGGCCGTCCATGGCATCCAGATCGAACGTCCCCGGGCGTGTCAGCGACGCGACGCTCACCAGGGCGCGGCCCTGCGCGTCCGGCAGGTGAAAGATCTCGAAGCGGCCGAGCCGGAACCCCTCGGCGGCGAGCGCAAGGCGCAGCAGACGGCCGGAGAAGCGCTCCTCGGGAGCAATCAGCCGCAGCGCCAGGATGCGCCGCATCTCATCGGGCGGCCACTCGACGCGCGGCTGCACATCGAAACTCGCCGGGGCCGGCGAGAGCACCGGCGGTTCGAGGACCGGCGGCTCCAGCACCGGCAGCACGGGCGGCTCGGCGGTGACCGCCGGTGCGCCCGCCCCGAGGATGCGGACCGGGCCGACACCTTCCTCGAGCGCGTCCCAGTCCGCGGCCGCATCGAGCGGCGGCTCGGCGGCCGGGCTCGCAGGCTCCTCGTCGTCCTCGGGCGCGTCGACCATCACGGTCGGCAGTTCGGCGAGCGGATCGGGCGCGGCGCTCTCGCGCCAGGACTCCTCGGCCGCCGCCTCCGTCTCGAGCGACTCCTCGCCGATCCACGGTTCCCCGCCGGCGCCGGGTGCGGGCTCGCCGTCGTTCGGCAGGCCGCTGACGTGCGGCTCGCTCGGGGCGTACGCCGCACCCGGCGGCTTGCCTCGCCCCTGGCGCGGGCGGCGCCATTCCCACACCGCCAGCGCGGCGATGAACACGCCGCCGAGGATGAGCAGTGTCCAGCGCAACTGCGACACGGTAACCCCCCGAAACATCAGACCGCGGCCAGCCGGACCGCCTCGTCCACATCCACGGCCACCAGCCGCGACACGCCTGCCTCGTGCATGGTCACGCCGAGCAGCTGTGCCGCCAGTTGCATGGTGGTCTTGTTGTGGGTGATGAAGATGAACTGTACGCGCTCGGACATCTCCCGGACAATGTCGCAGAAGCGTCCGACGTTGGCCTCATCGAGCGGTGCGTCGACCTCATCGAGCAGGCAGAACGGCGCGGGATTCAGATCGAAGATCGAGAACACCAGGGCCACCGCGGTGAGCGCCTTCTCACCGCCGGAGAGCTGGTGGATGGAGCTGTTCTTCTTCCCCGGCGGGCGCGCCATGACCGACACGCCGGCATTGAGCACGTCGTCCCCGACGAGCTCCAGGTAGGCATGCCCGCCGCCGAACAGGCGCGGGAACTTCTCCTTCATGCCGCTGTTGATCTTCTCGAACGTCTCCTCGAAGCGCGTGCGCGTCTCCTTGTCGATGCGCCGCATTGCCTCCTCGAGCGTCTCGAGGGC
The DNA here is from genome assembly GCA_021820785.1 of Pseudomonadota bacterium. Next base: position 1,272 of record JAKADE010000085.1, on the reverse strand, counting down.
GCTGGTCAGGTCGGCGAACTGCCGGTCGAGGTACTCCTTGCGCTCGGTCTGCTCGGTGAGTTCCTCGATCGCCGCGAGGTTGACCTGTCCGAGCTTCTCGATCGCGGCGCGCAGCTCCGCGAGGTTCTGCTCCCACTGCGGCACGGTGGCCTCGCCGGAGAGATTCTGCTGCACCTCGGGAAGCTCCAGGTGCGTGGCGCTGAACTGCTCGAACAGCGCCTCGCGCCGCACGCGGTTCTCCTGGGCCGCGAAGCGCGCGGCCTCCATCGCCTCGCGGGCGTGGTGGGCACGCCGCTCCGCCTCGGTGCGCTGCTGCTCGAGCGAGCGCATCGCGATGTCGACTTCCTCGAGCGCCGCGCGCGCCGCGGCCAGCTCGTGCTCGACCTCCAGACGCTGCGAGAGCGCCTCGTTCAGGCGCGCCTCGAGCTCGAGCACCGGGGCATCGCCGCCGGAGAGTTCCTGCTCGAGCTCCCCGCGGCGCCGCTCGAGCTGCACGCGCTGCTCGCCCATGCGCGACAGGCTCGTGACCGCGGCGCTCTCGGCGGAGCGGCGCGACTCGATGCGCACCATCAGGTCGCGCGCGCCGAGCTGAGCGGCCTGGGCGCGCGAGCGCGCGGCACTCACGCCCTCGCGGCGCACTTCGCGTTCCTCTTCGAGTCCCTCGCGCGCGGCGTTGAGTTCGGCGAGTCGCTCGATGCTCGCCTCGAGCGAGGTGCGCGCCGCGCTCATCGTCTCGCGCGCCGCGTCCATCTCGCGCACGAGCTCGGCATGCTCCTCGTCGATGCGCGTGCGCCGCGCGAGCGTCTGCTCGGCGCGCGCGCGCGCCGCCTGCAGCGCGGCGGCGAGTTCCGCGTGGCGGCGCTGTGCGCCGTGGATCTGACTCTGCGTACCGTCGCGCTCGGATTCCGCCAGCGCGAGTCCCTCGCGCACCGCGGCGAGTTCGCCCTCGGCCTCGCGCACCCGCTCCTCGGCCTCGCTCGCCGCGCTGCGCAGGCTCTTCAGGCGGTGCTCGCGCTCGATGATGCCGGCATGCGGATCGACGCCGCGGCTGACCCGCAGCCAGTCGCGCCCGACCCACTCGCCGTTGCGGGTGATGATCGACTCTGCCGGGCCGAGATCGGCGCGGGCGCGCAGCGCCTCGCTCAGCGTCTCGGCGGTCCGCACGCTCTCGAGCGCGGCGCGCGCCGCGGCGGAACCGGACACCTTCTGCGCCAGCGTCGGTCCGGAGGCGCCCTGCGGGGTGCCGCCGGAGGCATCCTGCACGAGCACCAG
>JAKADE010000084.1 GCA_021820785.1 Pseudomonadota bacterium | reverse complement strand
CGACGGCCTGAAGCCCGTGCAGCGGCGCATCATCTACGCGATGAGCGAGCTCGGTCTCTCGGCCGCCTCGAAGCACAAGAAATCCGCCCGCACCGTCGGCGATGTGATCGGCAAGTTCCATCCGCACGGCGACAGCGCCTGCTACGAGGCGATGGTGCTGATGGCTCAGCCATTTGCCTACCGCTATCCGATCGTCGATGGCCAGGGCAACTGGGGCTCGCAGGACGACCCGAAGTCCTTCGCGGCCATGCGCTACACCGAGGCGAAGCTCACCGCCTACGCCGATGTGCTGCTCGGTGAGCTGGCGCACGGTACGGCGGACTGGACGGCGAACTTCGACGGTACGCTCGAGGAGCCGCTGATCCTGCCGGCGCGCTTGCCGAACCTGCTCCTCAACGGCACCTCCGGCATCGCCGTCGGAATGGCCACGGACATCCCGCCGCACAACCTGCGCGAGGTGGCCGCGGCGTGCGTGCAGCTGCTCGAGGACCCGGAGGCGAGCACCTCGGTCCTGATGAAGCACATCAAGGGCCCGGATCTGCCTACCGGCGCGGAGATCATCTCGCCGCGGGCGGACCTGAAGGCGATCTACGAGAGCGGCACCGGCTCGTTCAAGGCGCGCGCCACCTACCGCGAGGAAGACGGCAACGTGGTGATCACCGCGTTTCCGTACCAGGTGTCCCCGGCACGCGTGCAGGAACAGATTGCCGAGCAGATGCGCGCCAAGAAACTGCCGATGCTCGAAGACGTGCGCGATGAGTCCGACCACGAGAACCCGGTGCGGCTTGTGCTGGTGCCGCGCTCGAACCGTGTCGATCTGACCGAGGTCATGAATCACCTGTTCGCGACCACGGACCTCGAGCGCAATTATCGCGTCAACCTCAACATCATCGGGCTGGATGGCCGGCCGCGCGTGCTCGGCCTGAAGGCGATCTTGTCCGACTGGCTCACGTTCCGCATCGCCACGGTACGCCGGCGCCTCGAGCATCGCCTCGAGAAGGTCAGCCGCCGGCTGCACATCCTCGAGGGTCTGCTCGCGGTTTACCTCAACCTCGATGAGGTGATCCGCATCATCCGCCGCGAGGATGAGCCGAAGCCGGTGCTGATGAAGCGCTTCAAGCTCTCCGAGGAGCAGACCGAGGAGATCCTCAACACCCGGTTGCGCCATCTCGCGCGGCTCGAGGAAATGAAGATCCGCGAGGAGCAGAAGAATCTCGCCGCCGAGCGCAGCGAGATCGAGGCGCTGCTGGCGAGCGAGGCGCGCCTGAAGCGGCTCGTGGCCACCGAGATCCGTGCCGATGCGGACAAGCACGGCGACGAGCGGCGCACGCGCATCATCGAGCGCGAGGCGGCCCAGGCGATCGACGAGACGTCGCTCATCGCGAACGAACCGGTGAGCGTGGTGCTCTCGAGCGGTGGCTGGGTGCGCGCCGCCAAGGGCCATGACATCGACCCGCGGTCGCTCTCGTACAAGAGCGGCGATGCGTATCAGGCACTGGCCCGCGGGCGCAGCCTGCAGCAGGCGGTCTTTCTCGACAGCACCGGCCGCACGTACTGCCTGCCGGCGCATTCGCTGCCGTCGGCGCGCGGCCAGGGCGAGCCGCTCTCCGGACGGCTCAACCCGCCGGACGGCGCAAAATTCGTCGGCGTGATGCTCGGGGAGCCGGAGGACCTGTGGCTGCTTGCGAGCGATGCCGGTTACGGCTTCGTGACGCGCCTGCAGGACCTGATCACCGACCGACGCGCGGGCAAGACCGTGCTCAACGTGCCGCAGAACGCACTGGCGCTGCCGCCGGCGCGCGTGCCGGGCGAGGACGCGCTGGTGGCGGTGCTCAGCAGCGAGGGCAAGCTGCTCGTCTTCCCGGTGAGCGAGGTGCCGCAGATGCCGCGCGGCAAGGGCAACAAGCTGTACGACATCCCGGGCAAGAAGGCCGCCGCGCGCGAGGAGTTCGTGGCCGCGCTGGCGGTGGTTGCGCCTCGCGGTTCACTCGAGGTGTGGACCGCGGAGAAGAAGCGCGTGCTCGACTGGGCGGACCTGAAGGACTATCGGGGTGAGCGTGCGCACCGGGGAACGATGCTGCCGCGCGGCTGGCCGCGCACCGGCATCGAGCGGCTCGAGGCGCTCGCGCCGGCGCAGAGCTGATTCAGCGCGGGGCTCTCAGCTCGTTCGCCTGCAGGACCACGTCCTCGGGCGCGTTGACGAAGTAGCCCTGGATGAACTCCACGCCCAGTTGCCACAGCACCGCCATGGTGTTGGCGTCCTCGACGCGCTCGGCGATGGTCTGGATGCCGCGCTTGGTGGCCTCCTCGGCGAGCGCGCGCACGTGGTGCTGCAGTTCCTTGTTGCGGGCCAGGCTCTGCACCAGCGCGCCGTCGATCTTCACGTAATCGAGCGGCATGGTTTCGAGCAGGCCGAAGGCGCTCGCCGGGGACCCGAAGCTCTCGATGGCGAAGCGAAAGCCCCACTTGCGCAGCTTCTCGGCGAGTTCGCGCGACTGCGGGTAGCTCACGGCGACCGCTTCGGGAATCTGAAAGCACACCGTGGTCGGGGCGGCGCGGGCCGAGCGGAGGTGCCCGTCGAGCCAGGCGACGAACGACGCGTCACGCACGGTGTCCTTCGACAGACGCACGAACAGGCAGCCCGGGCGGCGCTGGGCGGCGAACGACAGCGACGCCCCGACCACCCAGCGGTCGATGTTCTTCAGCAGATCGTTGCGTTCGGCAGCCGGCAGGAATTCCCCCGGCAGCACTTCCTTGCCACGATTGTCGATCATGCGCAGCAGCACATCGAACATGCGCGCATCGCCGCCACGCAGACTCGCCACCGGCTGAGTCGCGAGGCGAAAGCGGTTCTCGAGCAGGGCGCTCTTGATCTGCTGTACCCAGGCCGCATCGTACGGCGAGGCGGATGCGGCCGCGGCACCGGCGGTAACCGCCTGGCCGCCGCCGCGGCGCGCGCCGCGGCCGCAGGCATCGAGCGCCGAGCCGATCAGCGTATCGAGGTCTTTGGTATGGCTCATGACCGGTGCGAGGCCCACCGTACAGGTGAGCGAAACCTGCTTCGCGCCGCAGCGCACCGGACGCTTGGCGGTCTCCTGCACCAGTTGGGTGGCCCATGCCTGCAGGTCGCGCTCATTGCCGCGCTCAAGCAGCACGAGGAAGCGCACGCCGCCGAATCGGCCGGCGACTTCCGTCGGATGCAGCGTGGCGCGCAGCTGCGCGGCGAATTCGCCGAGCACTTGCTCGCTCGCGCTCGCGCCCACGCTGCGTTCGACGTCCGCGAAGCGATCGAGCTTGATCAGTGCGAGCGCCCGCACCCCGCCCGGACTCGGCGCGGCGAGCCGCTCGGCGAGTGCCGGCATCAGGTCGCGCCGATGCAGCAGCCCGGTGGTCTGGTCGCACTGCACGGCATGCTGCAGCTCCTTAAGCAGTTTGCCTTCATCGCGCGATTGGCCGGGCAGCACGAGCCGTACGCACGGCTGGCCTTCGTGCTCCCCCAAGGTGAAGGTGAGTTCGGCATTGAGGCTGCTGCCGTCGGGGCGCAGCGCGCCGGCGCGCAGACTGTGATGCTGCCAGCGCCCCTGCAGGCACGCGGCCAGTGCGCCCTTCAGCGCCGGCCGGCTGGCTTCATCGAACAGATCCATCACCGGCTGACCCATGACCTGAGCGCCCGGGCCGAACAGTTCGAGCCAGGCGGGATTCGCGTCGACGACGATCCCCTCCTGCACGTGGATGATCGCGTCGGCGGGTTGGCGCGTCAGGGGCAGCAGGGCATCCTGTGCGTTGGGCGCGGGCTGCACCGTCGAGAGCAGCGCCCGCTCGAGTCGGGCCGAGCGCAGTTCGCGCATGACGACCGCCGCGAGACGCTCGGGCGAGTCGAAGCCGACCGCATCGCGCGCTCCGGCGCGCAGCGCCGCGGCGATCGCCGGCTCATCGACGCTCGGGGCCGCCAGGATGATCGGCAGCCAGGGCGCGACCTGGTCGCGCAGCGCCATGACGGCCGCGGCGTCGTGTCCCGGTTCGATGCAGTCGATGACGAGCGCGGGCTGGACTCGCTGCACGGCGGCGTGCAGCGCCTCGAGGGCCGCGACCCACGTGCACTCTACGGCCAGGCCCGCGCCACTGAGAATGTCGTTGATCGTGTCAACGGCACTCCGCGACGCGCAGCGAACCACCAGCGCAATCGTGTTCTCGGCCAATCTCGACTCCCGACGGGGTTCCCACGCGTTGGGACACGCGTGATTGTAGCCGCGCGCGGCGGCCTGCGGCGCCGTCGCGCCCCATTATGTGCACTGACGCACAGGCTCACGCTCCGTCACGAGGCGATGCTGATCGGAGTCAGAACGGTCTTGGCGGGTGCCGCGGGCAGCTCCCGGACCAGCCGCGGCACGAGGTAGCCCGGCAGGCAGGCCGCGAGTGCTCCGGCGAGTCGCCGGGCGCGCTCATCGGGGACGAGAAAATGCGCCGCGCCGCGCACCTTGTCGAGGGCATGCAGGTAGTACGGCAGCACGCCGGCCTGAAACAGCGCCCGCGACAGTTCGGCGAGCACCGTCGCGTCGTCGTTGACGCCGGCGAGCAGCACGGTCTGGTTCAGCAGCGTGACCCCGGTGGCGCGCAGGCTGGCGCACGCCTCGCGCAGCGAAGCGTCGAGCTCGTTCGGGTGGTTGACGTGCAGCACGATGACGACAGGCAGCGGGCTCGAGCGCAGCCACTCGAGCAGGCCGGCGTCCACCCGAGAGGGCAGCACCACCGGCTGGCGCGTGTGGATCCGCAGACGCCGCAGATGCGGGATGCGCGCGAGTTCGGCTCCCAGTGCGCTGAGCCGGGCGTTGCTGAGGGAGAGCGGATCCCCGCCACTGAGGATGATTTCCTCGAGCGACACATCAGCGGCGATCGCCGCGAGCGCCTCGCTCCAGCGCGCCCCCTCGCTGTGCTGCGCCGCGTAGGGGAATTCGCGCCGGAAACAGTAGCGGCAGTGCACCGCGCAGCTCTGGGTGGCGATCAGCAGCGCCCGGCCGCGGTATTTCTGCAGCAGCGCCGGGGCGCGCTGCGCGGCGGCTTCCTCGAGCGGATCGGCACCGTAGCCGGCCTGCTCCAGCAGCTCTGCGGCCGTCGGCAGCACTTGGCGCAGCAGCGGATCGGCCGGATCGCCCGGGCGCATGCGCGCAACGAAACTGCGCGGCACGCGCAGTGGGAAGGCGGAATCGACCGCTCCCAGGGCCTCGAGCGGCAGTCCTAGCGCCGCGGCGAGTGTCCCGGGATCAGTGATGGCCTCGGCGAGCTCCTGCTGCCAGCGGGCGGAAATCTGGCGGGGTTGGACCGATGCCGGTATCATACGCGGCCCTTTAATCGGAGGGGCCGCGCATTGTGCCGCTCCGGCTGAGAGAAAGAAATGGCCAGCTATACCACCGCCGAAATCCGCTCGGGCATGAAACTGCTGCTCGACGGTGAACCCTATGCCGTGATCGAGAATGAGTTCGTCAAGCCCGGCAAGGGTCAGGCGTTCAACCGCATCCGGGTGCGCAACCTCAAGAGCGGCCGGACCATCGAGAAGACGTTCCGTTCCGGGGAGTCGATCGAGGCGGCCGATGTGGTCGACACCGAGATGCAGTACCTCTACCAGGACGGAGATTTCTGGCACTTCATGGTGCCGGACAGCTTCGAGCAGTACACGGCGGGCAAGGCCGCGGTGGGCGACAGCGCGCAGTGGCTCAAGGACGGCCTGGTGTGCATCATCACGCTGTGGAACGGCGAGCCGCTGGCGGTGACGCCCCCGGCGCACGTGGAGCTGAAGATCGTCGAGACCGACCCGGGCCTGCGCGGGGACACCGCCACCGGCGGCCAGAAGCCGGCGAAGCTCGAGACCGGCGCGGTGGTGCGGGTGCCCCTGTTCATCGACCAGGGCGAAGTCATCCGCATCGACACCCGGACTGCCCAGTACGTCTCGCGCGCCAAGCAGTAAGCAGACCCGGCGCGCCTAGGGCGCGCCGGCGTCAAAGCGGCTGGCGGCGAGCACTACCTGCGCGATGCGCTCGAGGCCTTCGGCGTCGAGCGCATCGAAGCGGCCCGGCTCGGGACTGTCAATATCCAGCACGCCGAGCAGCCGCCCGTCGGCGAGCAGCGGCACCACGACCTCCGAACGCGACGCACCGTCGCAGGCGATGTGGCCCGGGAAGGCATGCACGTCGGGCACGACCTGGGTGCGCCGCTGCTCGGCCGCCGTGCCGCAGACCCCGCGTCCGAGCGCGATGCGCACGCAGGCCGGTTTGCCCTGGAACGGGCCCAGCACCAGTTCCGCCCCGCGCAGCAGATAAAAGCCCGCCCAGTTCACCCGGGGCAGCGCCTCGAACAGCAGCGCGGCGGTGTTGGCGAGGTTGGCAATGGGGTCGCGCTCCCCGCTGAGCAGCGCCGCGAGGGCCGCGGCGAGCTGCCGGTAGCCGGCGGGTTTGTCGGTGAAATCGTAATGCTGACTCTCATGCTGCATGGCGCTCTCCGTCATCAGGCGCATTCGATCGGAAACGGGATGACCTCGTCGATGCGTGCGGCGTCCGCGGCGAGCATGACCAGCCGGTCGAAGCCGAGCGCCACGCCGCTGCAGTCCGGCAGTCCCGCGACGAGGGCGCCCAGCAGCCGCTCATCAAGCGGCGCGACCTCCAGGCCGCGGCGCTGGCGCGTCCGCTGATCCTCCTCGAAGCGCGCGCGCTGCTCGCTCGCATCGGCGAGTTCGTGAAAACCGTTGGCGAGTTCGATCCCGCTCACGTACAGCTCGAAGCGCTGTGCGGCGCGTGGATCGGACGGGTCGACCCGGGCCAGTGCCGCCTGGCTCGCCGGGTAGCCGTACACGAACGTGAGCGCCCCGCGACCGAGCGCCGGACCGATCCGCACACTCATCAGCAGCTCGAGCAATTCGTCCCGGTCGGCTGACTCGCCGGTGAAGCCTGCGGCGCGGGCCGCCGCCGCCAGCGTCTGCTGCGGCGCTTCGAACGGGTCGAGGTCCAGATGCTGCCGGAATGCCTCGCGGTACGAGAGGCGCTCACTCGCCAGAGCGGCGGCGCGCGACCCGAGCAGTGTGCGCGTCAGCGCCTCGACCTCGTCCATGAGGGCCTCGAGGCTCCAGCCCATGCGATACCACTCGATCAGCGTGAACTCGGCGTTGTGCAGCCGTCCGCGCTCGAGCCCGCGCACGACGTGGCAGATCTGGTAGATGTCGCCGATCCCCCCGGCGATGAGCCGCTTCATGGCGTACTCGGGCGAGGTGTGCAGATAACAGCGCTGTACGGGCTGCCCGGCGCCGTCGGTGAAGGTCACGTGAGCCGAGTGGATGTGCACGTCGCTCACCGGAGCGTTGACCACGATCGGCGTGTCGACCTCGAGCGCGCCGCGGTCGGCGAAAAATTCCCGGGCTGCGCCGAGCAGCGCGGCCCGGTGTCGCAGCATTGCGGGCGTCGCGCCGGTACGCCAGTCCGGCGGGGCAGCGCCGTCCATCACGCGCTCTCCGCGCCGCTCGCGGCGAGCAGGTGTCCGAGAGTCTCCCCGACGCGCAGGGTGCGCCCCGGAGCAAGGTCCGCACGCCATTGCGCGGTCCCCGGCGGCAGCAGCAGGATGACCGTCGAGCCCATGTTGAAGCGGCCGAGCTCCGCGCCCTTGGTCAGCTGCAGCGGCGCGAGCGGCGCTTCCAGCGGCAGTGTCACGATCCGCCGCTCGGTGCGCGGCGCGACGTCTCCGTGCCACACGGTGCTCATGCTGCCGACGAACAGCGCCCCGACCATCACCAGCCCCCAGACCAGAGGGCCGTCCTCGAACAGCAGCACCACCCGTTCATTGCGCGCGAACAAGCCGGGCACTGCGGCGGCGGTCGTGGCGTTGACGCTGAACAGCCGGCCGGGCACGAACCACGCGGCGCGCAGCCGCGCGGCGAGCGGCATGTGGATGCGGTGGTAGTCGTACGGGGCCAGATACAGCGTGGCGAAGGATCCGCCGGCGAAGTGCTCCGCCCACTGACGCTCCCCGGCGAGCAGCGCCGCGATGCTGTAGGCGTGGCCCTTGGCCTGCACGATCCGATCGCCCTCGATGCGTCCCGCCTGGCTCACCGTGCCGTCGACCGGGGAGGCGATCAGGCGTGCCTCGGGGGCGAGCGGCCGGCTGCCCGGGACGAGCGCGCGGGTGAAAAACTCGTTGAAGCTCGGATAGGCGTGCGGATCGGGTTCGACCGCATCGCTCATGTCGGGGTGGAAGTGGCGCACGAAGGCCCCGATCAGGGCCCGCTTCAGCACCGGGGCGCGGCTGCGCGTCAGGCGCAGCACCAGGCGCGAGAGAAAATGCTGCGGCAGCACATGCTGCAGCAGCACGAACAGCCGCTCGCGCAGGCTCGCAGTGGGCGTTGCGCCGCTCATCGGGTCCTCCTGTCCTCAGCCATGGATGAGCAGCCGCTCGGCGCTGCTCTTGAGCACCGCGGCGAGCCGCCGGGCGCTGATCGGCGCGGTGAATACCGCGACTTCGCGGCCGCGGCCATCGAGCAGAAACAGCGCCACAGTGTGCGCGAACGTCGTGCCGCCGCCGGGCAGCACCAGTTTGCCGCGCGCCACGCCGAGCCGCGCAGTGAGGCGCCCGACCTGACGGGGAGCGCCGGTCAGGCCGATGAAGCTCGGATTGAACCGAGCCAGGTACCTCGCCAGCACCGCAGGGGTGTCGTGACGCGGGTCCACCGAGACGAACAGCACCTGCAGCGGCAGCAGCGCCACCCGCTGCTCGACTCGCGCCAGCAGGGCGAGGGTGTCGGGGCATTCATCCGCGCAGCGCGTGTAGCCGAAATACATCAGTGTCAGGTGACCGGCGAGATCGTTCTGGTCGAAGGATCGGCCGCGGCTGTCGGTGAGCGCGAAGCGCCCGAGCGCGCGGGGCTGCGGCAGCCAGGTGCCGTAGGCCGGCGCGCGCGCGCGACTGTACCGCACTGCGGCCAGCCGGTACCCTGCGAAGCCGGCTCCCAGGCACACCAGCCCCACCAGAACCCAGAAATATCGAGACGACATGCGGCAAGTATCCCACAGCGGCCGGCGTCCCGCGCCGCGCGCGGCACGCCCGAGCGTCGGTGAGCTGATCGAGCAGGGCGCGCGGCGGCTGCGACGCGCGCGGGTGTTCTTCGGGCACGGCACCGACAACGCGCGGGACGAATCGGCCGCGCTGGTCCTGCATGCGCTCGGGCTCCCGCACACCGAGCCG
>JAKADE010000083.1 GCA_021820785.1 Pseudomonadota bacterium | reverse complement strand
GCTCAACAGCATCGACGAGGTCTTCCGCGAGCTCGTGCTGGATGACACCTCGGCCTTCGATCGCGCCGCGGAGGTCGCCAAGGAATTTGATGATCTGGCTGCCATCCATGGCGAGCTCGAGATCGCGAGGCAGCAGCAGCATTCGTTGCGGCCAATTGACGAGAGCTGGCGCAAGCGCGAAACCCTGGCGCGGCATCTCGAACAGCAACGGGAAGTTAAGGACATCTTGCCCCGGCGGTATGCGGAGGCCGCGTATCGTCTGGCTAGTCAACGGCTGGCTCGGATCGACGCTGAGATGAACGACTGCCGGCACAAGGGAAAGGCGCTGCACGGGCAGATTGAAACGGCTGACGCGGAACTCGCAACCCTCCGAGACCTCTATCTAAGGGCCGGTGGTGCCAGCATCGAGCAGCTCCGCGAGCAGATCCAGTTGCAAGAAAAGCTGGTTGCATCGTGCGCACGCTACGCAAAGGACTATCGCCGCCTCGCCGACCTTTTGGGGTTGGATGCCGCGCTGACTCGCGATGCGTTGGCGGCGAATCAGCAACGGGCACGCGAGCTTCAGACCGAGAAGCAGGCGTTGCAGGAGCGCCAGAGGCAAGAGGCGTGGGAGCTGGGCGCCGCGCAGCAACGTGAGAAGGGGGCGCGCGATGAGCTCAAGGGGGAGCTCGATCAGATCCTGGCGCGGCCTGGGTCGAACTTGCCAGGCCCATATCAACTCTTTCGGAGCGAGCTTGCCGCACAGCTCGGGCTCGAGGAGCGCGCCGTGCCATTCGTGGCCGAGTTGATCGAGGTCAAAGTTGAAGAGAGCCCATGGCGGGGCGCGATCGAGCGGGCTATCGGAGGCCATCGCACGCGCATCATGGTGCCTCAGGATGCCATCAAGGCAGCGCTGCGCTGGATCAATCACCGTGACAACCGGCTGCACGTCCGCCTGCTGGAAGTCGAGACCGCGCACGGCGAGTCTCGATTCTTCCCGGACGGATTCACGCGCAAGCTCAGGTATAAGGAGCATCCCTATCGGGAAACCTTGAAGGCGTGGCTCGGCGGCATCGATCGGCACTGTGTCGCCTCGCCGGATCAGCTGCACGATACCCCGCACGGCCTGACGGAGCAGGGCCTCATGTCCGACCGGCGCGGCTTGTTCGAGAAACAGGACCAGCGGCGGCTCGATCAGGACTGGATGACAGGTTTTGACAACAAAGACCGTCTCGCCGAGCTGCGCCGTCAAATCACCGACGTCGAGGGCTCCCTGCAAAAGGCCGAGGCGGCCTACGCGGCTGCCAGAGAACGCGCCGAGGCGACAGGCAATCTCCTCGACCTGTTGCAGGCGCTCATCGCTGCGGAATTCGACACCATCGATTTGCCGGGTGCTCAGCAGGCCTTGGAGTCGTTGCAGTCGCGGCTGCAGGCGTTGAGCGACCCGGAGGGAGACGCTGAGAAGGCCCGCTTGCGCTGGGCAGAGGCAGACCGACAGGTCAAAGAACTTCGCAAGCAGGAGGGTGACAACGAGGCCGCGAAGAGAGAGCTCGAACGGAAACGACAGGAGATTGCAGGGCGGCGCGATCGGGCCTTCAACAAAATCGGCGCCGGTCTCAACGATCTGCAAAGACTCCTCGCGGAACGGCATCTGCCGATTCCTGACGGCGACGTACTCGAAAGTCTGTCGGAGCTGGAGCTCGAAGCCACGAAATTCGTCCAGGACGCAATCGAAATAGCCACTTCACAGTTGAACGGTTGCGAGCAAACTCTGGTGCGGCAGATGGGCGCCGCCAAAAAAGTCGACACGGGCGCCCTCGCGGAGGTCGGTCAGGAGATGCAGGACGTGCCTGCCTACCTGGAGCGTCTCCGGCAGCTCACGGAGGAGGCGCTCCCCGAGAAGCTGCAGCGTTTCCTGCAATATCTCAACCAGTCTTCCGATCAGGGCGTCACGCAACTGCTGAGCGCCATCGAGAACGAGGTCTCGCTGATCGAAGAGCGCATCGAGGACCTCAACCGGACGTTGCGGCGAGTCGACTTCAGCGCCGGCTCCTATCTGCGACTCGTGCCCCAACGTGTCGTGCACGAAAGCCTACGGACGCTACAGCAGGCGCAACGCCATCTGCGTTCTGCCGAGGTCAAGGACGACCAAGGCGAAAGCCACTTCCGTGCCCTGCAGAACATCGTCGCCATCCTGCGTGATGCCAGCGACCGGAAAAAGACTTTGAGCGCCCGCGCGCTACTGGATCCTCGGCATCGGCTGACATTCGTCGTATCGGTGATCGAGCGATCGACCGGCGCTGTGAAGGAGGTCCGGACCGGTTCTCAGGGCGGCAGCGGTGGTGAGAAGGAGATCATCGCGAGCTATGTGTTGACAGCATCGCTGAGCTACGCGCTCTGTCCCGATTGCAGCGCACGACCACTCTTCGGCACCGTTGTGCTCGATGAGGCTTTCTCCAAGAGTTCCCAGGCTGTGGCCGGCCGGATCATTTCTGCCCTGCATGAGTTCGGGTTGCATCCGCTGTTCGTGACACCGAACAAAGAGCTGCGGCTGTTGCGCGCCCACACGCGCTCCGCGATCCTAGTCTACCGACGGGGCCGGCAGGCAACTCTGACCTCCCTCACCTGGGAGGAGCTCGAAGACCACGCGCGTCGACGTACCGGCGATACGAATGAAATCGCCAACTGAGCTCGCGCGGCGCTGGGCCGGACAGTGGGAGGTCGCGGACACTCGGGAGCAGCGACTGCTCGACGGGCGATCGTGGCCCGCTTCACTCCCCATCGGTAAGCCCAGCTCCGTGGAGTTCACGCAACGCACCGCAGATGTGCGCGAGCATCTCAAGCGGTGGCGGGCAGTGCCTATCGGCCGGGTGCTCTGGGAGCGAGTCAACTTCCGCGGCGGCGGAGAGCCCGTTGAGGTGCCCGTTCACTGGGTTCTCGACAGTCCCTCGGAGTGGGCGGGAGCTTGTGGCGAGCCGGGCGTGCGCGAGGAGTTCGAGCGTCTGGCTCGACTGGTGGCCGCCGCCGATCCGGTATTTCACCGAACGCTCGTCCGTCAACGATACCTGCTTCAGGACAGGCCTGAAGCGGAGCTCCTCCAAGCTATCGAGCTTGCTCGTGTGTTGAATCCCGGATGCGCGACCGGCCGACCGCTGCGCTCCCTGGGGGCGTGCGGCGTCGATAGCAAGTTCTTTGAACGCCATCGCGCCCTCATCGTGCAACTCCTCGATGCTCGCTTTGACGGACAAGTGAGCGAGCTCGGACTGGAGGCGTTCCTGGATGCACTCGACGAGAGCGAGCACTGGCTGTTGGTTGCGGCGCTCGCCCCTGGCCTGCTGCCCTTTGTGCAGCAACGTGTGCGCGCGCGGGAGATTGTGTCCCGGCCTTTGCCGGGGACGCATCTGGTGATCGTGGAGAACGAGCGCTGCTTTTACCAGCTTCCGTCGTTGCCCGATACTGTGGCTGTCCTGGGGGCTGGCCTCAATCTTCAGTGGCTGAGTGCTGCCTGGCTCCAGAACCGGCGCATCGCCTATTGGGGTGACCTGGACACTTGGGGATTGCTGATGCTGTCGCGAGCCCGCGAGCGACAACCCCATCTCGAATCGATTTTGATGAGCCGGGAGCTATTCGATGCGCTCGCCCCAGCGTCTGCTGTGGTCGAGAGGAGCCCCGCGGGCGAGCAACTTCCCAATGGACTTACAGACCCTGAGCGAGAGCTGTACGCATACTTGCGCAAACTGGAGAAGGGGCGGCTGGAACAGGAGATGATTCCCCGTGAGCAGGTACTGGCCGAAATCATAAAATGGCGGGCAGCCGGATGAACGAGGAGGGTTGAAAGGGTCTCTACGCAGCGGACCTCATAGACGGGAGTTGATCGACGTGCTGCGCTCTGCTCGCATACTCGTTGAGCTCCAATGGCCACCAGGCCAATATTTCCGGACCATGGATCACGCCTGACGCTGCGACGGCGGAGGCAATTGTCCAAATTGCCCATAATTGTGCTTCCGGCGCCATTTATTACGACGGTCACGATGGCGGGCCGGCGGAGGCGGCGCCGCAGGTCAATCTCGTCTCCGTCCGGGAGAACGGGCCCTACGCAATGCGCGCGCCGTTGCTGATCGACGAGGCCAGGAGAGGTGTTCGCGGCACTCTGTGCCGATGTGGCGCATCAAAGAACAAGCCATTCTGCGATGGGTCGCACGCGGAGGCCGCGCTCCTGGCCACCGGCGCGCCCCCGAAAGTGCCGCTTTCGGCTCGCGATGGACCGGTGCAGGTGCGCCCGCAGCGCAACGGCCCGTTGGATGTCGAAGGCAATGTCGAGATTCTGTCCGGAACCGGGCGTGCGATCGCAAGACTGACCGAGGCCAGGCGGTGCCGCTGCGGACACCCGTAGGTTAAGACATTTTGCGGCGGCTCGCACGCGTGAATTGGATTCACCAGCGAATGGAGCGGCCGGATCGAACTGAAGGCGGTGTGCTCTTCAAATCTCAAGTAGGATCAAGGGCTGGCGAGCCCTGGTTTTACCGACAGATTCCAATGAACAATACAACGACAGCATTGACCGCTCGACCGGCCGTGCGGCGCTTAGCGCCAGTACGTCTAATCGCCTTATTCGCACTCTTGCTAGCGGGCGACATCGGAGCGCAGCTCGCGCGCATCTGGGCGTTCAAGCATGCGACTCCCACGAGCCGCGACTGGGTCGGCTTGGGAGTCTCGCTTGTACTGGGAGCGATGCTGGTGGCGCTTTATATCGCGCTGGTCTGGGGCTTCGAGCGCCGCAAGGCCCGGGAGATCTCGCCGTCGGGATTGCAGGCGCTTGCCGGCGTGGCTGTGGGACTCGCACTGTTCGCAACTGTATTCGCAATCTTGGGCGCCGCAGGCGTCGCGCGTTGGGGAGACGTGTCGAGCCATTTCGATGTGATTCCCGTGCTTGCCGCGTCGATCGTCGCGGCGATCGGCGAGGAGTTGGCATTCCGAGGCGGGGTGTTCCGTGTTCTCGAAGACAGTCTCGGCACGTTCTGGGCGTTGATCTGTTCGGCCGCCGTCTTTGGCCTACTGCATGCCCTCAACCCCGGTGCGACGGTGCTCTCGACCTTGGCGATTGCGCTCGAGGCCGGGATCTTGCTCGGCGCCGCCTACGCCCTCACGCGCAACCTGTGGTTCGCCATTGGGCTGCATCTGGGGTGGAACTTCACGGAAGGCGGTGTGTTTGGCGTCTCCGTGTCCGGCTTCTCGGCCGGCAAGGGCATATTTGCCGTCGCGCTGAGCGGCCCGACGCTGCTGACGGGCGGAAAGTTCGGGCCCGAAGCATCGATCGTCGCAATTGCCGTATGTCTCGCGGCGGCCCTGGTACTGCTCGCGCTGGCCGTGCGCCGCGGACTCTGGAGACCCGCGAGCGCCCGGCTCGTCCTCGACTGACGCAGGCGTCACGTATTGCTGCACGAGTGCATGCTCGGATGTGAACCCGGGCGGTCACTCCACCCCGATCAGTGAATGGAGTAAACGCAGACGACTCCCCCTTACGCTCTGTCCATATTGCGTGCACCGGTCCAAGACGGACGCGATTCCGGAGTGATGGCGGACACCATTCCGGCGGCATGACGGATACTGTTCCGGAGTGATGGCGGACACTTTGGACGGCCCGCCGGATTGCTGTCCGCCTTGGTTGGAACGTTGTCCGGCATGTTTGCGGAGCCCGGGCGGCCCCGGGCCGGAGCGATTCGACGCACGCCTTATCCACCGCCACCGTTCGCCCCTTTGGGCAACGGGAGCGATGAGGTGGCCCGAGAGAGGCTTGCGATGCAAAAGATCAAAGACGTTCTGCGGCTGCATGTGGCGGGCGGCGTGAGGAGCCGCCGGCAGCTGGCGCGAGTGGTGGGGTGCGGCAAGGCGGCGGTCTCAGACAGCCTCAGGCGCGCCCAAGTGGCCGGGCTCACGGATTGGGCGGTCGTTGCCGCCCTGAACGAGGGCGAACTCGAGGCGCGGCTGTACCCGACCCAGGGGAACTCGACGCTCAAGGGTCGGGGGGCGCCCGGAGCCGGCCTGGGCCTATATCCGCGGCGAGCTCGCCCGGCGCGATCACCGCGTGACCCTCGCTCTGCTGTGGCAGGAGTACAAGGCCGAGCAGCCCGAGGGGTACCAGTACTCTCTCCATGCCCATGCAAGAAATCTCGGCAATAAATCAGCAGGAAAGCGCGGGAGTGGACATCAAGTCGTGCCCAGTGCGCACGTTCCTGCGCCGGTCGCGGCTGCCCTCCGCCCGCCCGAGTCTCGGTGCAGCCCGAGGTGCATGCGGTCCTGTCGCGGCGGCGCACCTGCGTTTGGCGTCATTCTGCCGCAGACACGGCAGAGGCCGGCGTCACGCGCCGACGAGGCCGGAAGAACACGATGCCGATCGCCAGTCCGCCGACGCCTACGGCCTTGGTGAGGGGATTGAAGGTTGTGGGGGCGTACAAGCCCATGCCGATGAGAGAGACCGCGCTCAGAAACGGAAAGACCGCAATCCCCAGCCACCGCAGCACGGACTCCTTGTACAGCGAGCGGAACGTCCAGGCCGCGGCCAGCCCCGCCAGACCGTAGTAATAGGCGACCTGCACGCCGATCGCATTGACGCTGTCCTGGATGATGTCGTTGACGCTCGGCATCAGGCTCGCCGCCCACAGGACGGCAAGCCCGATGCCGATCAACAGATACATGGCGCGCACGGGCGTCTGGGTCCGTGGGCTGCACACACCGAACACGGGCGGCATGGCGCCGTCGCGACCCATGGCGAACAGCGTGCGTGAGAACTGCAGCATGGTGGTTTCCAGCGTGCCGATGCTCGAGAGGATCACGGCGATGGAGGCGAACAGCGCCCCGGCGCGCCCCAGGCCGGCGCGCAGCGCGATGGCGTAGATGATGTTGTCCGAGACGTTGCGGGCATCGTGCAGCGTGAACAGGAACAGCGTCGCCAGAGTGAAGGCGACGTAAAAGCCGATCGTGACGAACACGGAGGAGAACCCGCCATTACCGGCGGTCTGCTCGGCGTCGCGCGTCTCCTCGGAGAGGTTGGCGGTGACGTCCCAGCCCCAATAGAAAAAGATCGAGACCAGGGCTGCGCCGGACAGGGCGGCAGGGGTGTAGTGCAGCCCGAACCACGACCAGCTGAAGGGGGTGGCGAGCGGTACGGCGCCGGCGTGTACGAACGCCGCCACCAGGACCAGACCGAGAATCGCCAGTTCGATTGAGCTCAGGATCAGCTGCACCTTGCTGGTGATCTCGATGCCCTTGATCAGGACCACGGCGACCAGCAGAAACCACACGCTGGCCACCGCAGTGGTGAGCACCACGTTGCCAGCGAGCGCCGGGTTGATGAAATCGAGCGTCGAGGTCGCGATGGGCAGCGAGCCGGTGATCATGAACACCATGGACGCGACCAGCAGGGCCCATCCGGAGAAATAGCCGAGCAGCGGCCCGAAGGTCGCCGACGTCCACTGATAAGCGGCTCCCGCGTGTGCCGTGTGCCGGTTCAACGCTTTGTAGGCGACCGCGATGCCGAGCATGGGTACGGCAAAGATGATGAGCGCGCCGGGCGCGAGTGTGCCGGCGGCGGCCAGCAGCGCGACGGTGCTCACCGCGATGGAGTAGCCAGGCGCACTGCCGGCCACCCCCATCACGAGGGATTCGATGAAGGACAGGGAGCCGGCTTTCAGCTGGGTGCTCATGGTGGCAGGTTCGAGTGTGTGCGGTCCCGGTGGGGACGGGCGGCGCAGACTCTAGCAGCGTCTGCGCTCGGGCGCTGCTGCCGGCGTGTTCCGGTCTCGCGCCCGCGGCCGAGGCTGCGCTTGACGCTCGCCGGCGGGCAGGGCCCTGCCGTGGCCGCGCGCGGGATGTGTGGCGGGCTCCCCGGCGGTACAGGTCCAGCCGCTCGGGTCGATTGGCGGCGCGTGCGCCGCCCGGACCCCGCGCCACTCAGTTTCCTCCGGGGCGAAGCCGGCGGATCCATTCAGCGGGCGCTCAGGGAACGTGCGCGATCCTGTCGGTGCGGCTCGAGGCCGTATCACGGGGAGTGTTCCATGAAACGCATGATCATCGCCGGCATGGTGCTGTCGCTGCTGACGAGCTCGCTGGCGCTGGCCGATCCGCCGCACTGGGACGGACACCACGATGGGGGTGACCATCGTGAGTGGCATCACGAAGATCACCGCGACGATCGCGAGCATCGGGATTGGCGCGAGCACCGCGACTGGCGCGAGCACCAGGACTGGCGCGAGCGGCGCGACTGGCGCCGAGCGCACGATGGCGAGGGCTGGCGCGCCCGCCGCTGGGGTGATTTCGACGACGGTGCGTACCGTCGGCCGCCGGGCTATTACTACCGGGTGTGGCGGCGCGGTGAGCGGCTGCCGATCGCCTATCGGGCGCCGGCCTACATCATTCCGGATGCCGCTTATTATCATTTGGCGCCGCCACCGCCGGGGTATTACTGGGTTCGGGTCGATGGCGATGCCGTGCTCGCGGCGGTCGCGACGGGGGTGGTCGCCGACGTGATCGCCCACGAGTTCCATTGACCCAGTAGGGTGGCCGGCCGCGGGTTGCACCCCGCGGCCGGCAAAAAACGGGGATCCGGCCGCGCGCCGGTGCACCGCCGGGCTCGTCCGGCGTTCTAGCAGTCAAATCCCCCCCTCCCGGGGGACTACGAGGTCCACATGCCAAGGTCTCCCACCCGTGCCGTCATTGCGGCGCTCGCCGCCGGTCTGTCCCTGACGCTCAGCGCCTGTGTGGTCGCCCCGCCGGGCCGCTACTACGGACCGGTCGTGCGCGTCGCGCCGCCGCCGCCCCCGGTGCAGTACTACGGAGCGCCACCCTATCCGGGCTACGTATGGCTTGGCGGCTACTGGCGCTGGGCCCCGCGCGGCTACGTCTGGGTGCGCGGCCGATGGGCACCGCCGCGGGCGGGCTTTCATTGGGTGCCGCGGCGCTGGGTGCACACGCCGCGCGGCTGGCGGATGGTCGGCGGCCGCTGGATCCGGGATCGCTATTGAACCTGCGGGCCGCAGGCGGATTCACCGCTCGAATTCGCCCCGGCCCTCAGGATAGCTCTGCTCCCAGTGCTGACCGTCGAACGCGCGCACCGTCAGTTCGCGCACCGTACCTGCATCCAGGCAGCGTGCGTTGACGCTGAAGCCGTCCGGATGCGAGCGCGGCACGTAGAACGACTTGATGCCGCAGACCGAGCAGAACAAGTGGCGCGCGGTGCCGGTGTTGAACGTGTAGGTGCT